>NZ_JBHXIB010000001.1:329401-503590 GCF_042723975.1 Amycolatopsis sp. NPDC058340
GCCCCTCCCCTTTTTTCAGTTAAACCGCCAGGTTTTTAATACCCCCCCCAAAAAACCACGCGCCCCCCGGTATCCCCGGCGGGCCGCTTCGTTCGAGTAACCGTCAGGCGGGGAAGATGACGACCCGGCGCTTCGGGTCCTCTCCTTCGCTCTCGCTCTTGACCCCGTCGACGGCGGCGACCGCGTCGTGCACGACCTTCCGCTCGAACGGGCTCATCGGCTGCAGCCGGACACGCTCGCCGGACGAGACGACCGTCTCGGCGGTCGAGCGACCGAGCTCGCGGAGCTCCTCGCGACGGTCCGCGCGCCAGCCCGCGATGTCCAGCATCAGCCGGCTCCGCGAACCGGTCTCCTGCTGCACCGCCAGCCGGGTCAGCTCCTGCAGCGCCTCCAGCACGGTGCCGCGGGGACCGACGAGCTTCTCGAGGTCCTCGCCGCCGTCGATGCTGACGATCGCGCGGCCCGCTTCGACATCGAGGTCGATGTCGCCGTCGTAGTCCAAAAGGTCGAGCAGCCGCTCGAGGTAGTCACCGGCGATGTCGCCCTCCTTCACGAGGACGTCGTCGTCGACACCTCCCTTGCGAGCGGTCTCTTCAGCGGCGCCCTCAACCTCGGCCGCGCTGTTCTCCTCGGCGTCGATCGTGTCGATCGTCTCCGCCATTACTGGTCTCCTCTCCGAACCGGATCGGCGTCAGCGACGCTTCCGGCCCGATTTCTTAGTCGAGTCCGAGATGAGACCGGGCACGTCCGCACCGTTCTCCTTCGAGCCGTTCGTCGACGACTCGGCTGTTGCGTCGTTGGCGTCCTTCTTCTCCGCGGCGGACGAACCGGTCTGGGCGAAGCCGTGCGGGGAGCCCGCCTTCTTGACCTGACCACCGGAGGACTGCTTGTTCTTCTTCTGCTGGACCGGCTTCTGGCCGGGGCGCGGCGCGGTCGGCTTCTGACCGGGCTTCGGGCCGAGGTTGGAGCGCTTCTCCTTCTCGGCGGCCTTGCGGGCCTCTTCTTCCTTGTCGATCTTCGTGTAGACGAGCCGCTGCTGCATCAGGGTCCAGCCGTTGTTGGCGAGCCAGTAGAAGAGCAGACCGATCGGGAACAGGGCACCGAAGACGAGGACACCGAGCGGGAAGATGTACATCGTCAGCTTGTTCATCATCGCGGTCTGCGGCGTGGCCGACTCGGGGTTCTGACGCTGGACCGAGTGACGCGCGGTGAGGTGCGTGGCGATGCTGGCGACGATCATCAGCGGGATCGCGACGGGGGCGACGTGCCAGTGGAAGCCGGCGGCCGTGTTGCCGCCGCTGACCATGTCGACACCGGTGTAGATGGCCTCGCCGAGGTTGGTGCCGAACAGTTTCGCGTTGACGTACGACTCGACACCGGCCTGGTCGAAGAAGTAGTTCTCGGTCTTCGGGCCGCCGTACGGGTTGATGGTGAACATCCGCAGGACGTGGTTCAGACCGATGAAGACCGGGATCTGAAGCAGCATCGGCAGGCAGCTGCCCAGCGGGTTGACGCCGTGCTCCTTCTGGAGCTTCTGCATCTCCATCGCCTGGCGCTGCCGGTCGTTGGCGTACTTCTTCTGGATCTTCTTCATTTCCGGCGCGAAGTCCTGCATCTTCTTCATCGACCGGACCTGGTTCACGAACGGCTTGAACATGATGCCGCGGACCGTGAACGTCAGGAAGATGATCGCCAAGACCCAGGAAACCGCGTTCGCCTCACCGAACACGAGCCCGAAGACCTTGTGCCAACACCACAAGATGAAGGACACGGGGTAGTAGATGAAGTCGAGCACTGAGCTACTCCTCGATCGGTGTTTCAGGTCGGCGGTGGCGCCACGAGAACGTCTCGGGTACCGGATCGCGGCCGGGCATGGTCCACGGGCCACAGCGCAGCAGACGGCGGACCGCGAGATAAGTGCCGCGGCCGGCGCCGTGCCGGGTCAGTGCCTCGACGGCGTACGCGCTACAGCTCGGGTAGAACCGGCACGCCGGAGGAAGGAAGGGCGAAATCGCCTTGCGGTACAGCTTGATGGGCAGGAGCAGCACCCATGCCACCGGGCCGGGACGGGCTTCTCCGGTGGTGTCGTTCTCGGTGGCTCGCATGCCGTTACACCGCTGATCCGTGGTCGGGGGGTCGCGTCTGGCGGGACAGTCCGAGACGCCGCAACGACGCGTCGAGGTCCGAGCCGAGTTCCGCGCTGGACGCGTCCGCGGCCGGAGGTAGTGCCCGTATCACCAACGAGCTGCCCGGCGGCAGTGTTCCGATCCTGGCGGAAACGAGATGCCTCAATCGGCGGGTGACCCGGTGGCGGACCACCGAATTGCCCACGGCCTTGCTCACCACAAAACCCGCCCGCGCCGCTTCGGCGGCATCGGGCGGGTCCGTGGTCAACGCATGGACGACGAGGCGGCGCCTGCCTGCCTTGGCCCCACGCCGCATCACGGCACGGAAATCCTCACTGCGCCGCAACCTCGCGGCGGCCGGCAGCACGACGTCCCTCGACGACGGCCGGATCAGGCGGACAGCGCGCCGCGGCCCTTGCGACGACGAGCCGCCAGGATGGCCCGGCCGGCGCGGGTCCGCATGCGCAGCCGGAATCCGTGGACCCGGGCGCGGCGGCGGTTGTTCGGCTGGAAGGTGCGCTTACCCTTGCTCACGACTAACTTCTCCTGTTTCTCGGCCGCCGGGAACGGTTCGACCCGTTCCTGGCGTGTCGTGCTGACGCACGGCAGTCTCTGGTGTCTCCTACCAACGTGTGGCCTCGTCACGTCGAGCGACGACAACGTGGGCACGCGAAACGCCCCCGCTGTATACGGGAGACCTTACGAGGGTACGCACCCACCGCCCGGGCCCGGCAAGCACCCCCTCGACCACGGACCGCGACCGTACGTGGAGAGTGATCACCGACGACGCGAGGGCACCGAATGGCAACACGCCGTACACCGTGAAATGCTTGCGCGCGAGGATGCCTTGTGGCAACGAGCGGGGCTTGTTAGCGTGCCCCTCCCGGGTTTTCGCCGAGGTGGAACGGTGCAGGCGCCCGGGTGTCCTTGGGGATGTGGAGGCGTCCCGTCGGCATACGACGATCCCGCAGGTGGCGTCACCGCGGGTCGCCGTACATTAGTGCACAGCTGTGGACAACTATGTGGATATTTGCTGTGCGCATGAGCCGACCGGGCCATGATGACGCTCGACCCGGCGTTCGGGCCGCTGAGTGATCTCGCCGCAGCGCACCGACGAGGGGAGGGGAGTCAGGCAGGTGTCCGATCACCAGCACAATCTTGGCGTCATCTGGGAGCAGGTCGTCCGCGAGCTGTCCGATGGCACCCTCTCCCCGCAGCAGCGCGCCTGGATGCGGGTGACCCGGCCGATCGGCCTGCTCGACGGCACCGCGCTGCTCGCCGCCCCCAGCGACTTCGCCAAGGAAGCGATCGAACGCGCCCTGCGCGGCGCGATCACCGAAGCCCTTTCGCGACGGCTCGGCCGCGCGGTCTCGCTCGCGGTGAAGGTCGACAGCACCGAGCCCCACACTTCGATGCCCCCGCCTTCGCCGGGCCCTCGCTACGAACCGACGTCACCCAGCCGGGTGGAAAACGGGTCCGGCCCGGTGCCGGGTACTCCTCCGCTGCCCGAGGGTGACGGCATGCTGTCCCCGACCAGGCCCCGGCCCGAGCCTCCGAAGCCGAGGCCGCCGCGGCAGCAGCCGGTGGACAACAGCCTCAACGATGGCGATGACAGCGATGAAGAAGTCGACGAAGAGGGCGAGGCCCTCGCCGCCGTGACCGAGATCTGGCCGACGTTCTCCGGTCAGCCGATCGCGGGCCAGCCCTACACCGCGCCGGCGCAGCCGCAGACGTCGAAGACGAAGCTCAACGAGAAGTACACGTTCGACACCTTCGTCATCGGTGCGTCGAACCGCTTCGCGCACGCGGCCGCGGTCGCCGTCGCCGAAGCACCGGCGCGCGCGTACAACCCGTTGTTCATCTGGGGAGAGTCCGGACTCGGGAAGACCCACCTGCTGCACGCGGTCGGGCACTACGCCCAGCGGCTGTTCCCCGGGATGCGCGTGCGGTACGTGTCGACCGAAGAGTTCACCAACGACTTCATCAACTCGCTGCGAGACGACCGCAAGGTCGCGTTCCAGCGCCGCTACCGCGACATCGACATCCTGCTCGTCGACGACATCCAGTTCCTGGAAGGCAAAGAAGGTACGCAGGAGGAGTTCTTCCACACCTTCAACACCCTCCACAACGCGAACAAGCAGATCGTCGTCTCCTCCGACCGTCCGCCGAAGCGCCTCGAAACGCTGGAAGACCGGCTGCGCACGCGGTTCGAGTGGGGCCTCATCACCGACATCCAGCCACCGGAACTCGAAACGCGTATCGCGATCCTTCGCAAGAAGGCCGCGCAGGACCGGCTCGCGGTTCCCGGCGAGGTCTTGGAGTTCATCGCTTCGCGCGTCGAGGCGAACATCCGGGAACTCGAAGGCGCGCTCATCCGCGTCACCGCCTTCGCGTCACTGAACCAGCAGCCCGTCGACGTCGCGCTCGCCGAGATCGTGCTCCGGGACCTCATCCCGGATTCACACGCACCGGAGATCACCGCGCCGACCATCATGGGCGTCACATCGGAGTTCTTCGACGTGACCCTCGACGACCTCTGCGGCCCCGGCAAGACGAAGGCGCTCGCGACCGCACGCCAGATCGCGATGTACCTCTGCCGCGAACTGACCGACATGTCGCTGCCGAAGATCGGGCAGACCTTCGGCGGCCGCGACCACACCACCGTCATGCACGCGGACAAGAAGATCCGCAAGGAGATGGCCGAACGACGGCGCATCTACGACCAGGTGCAGGAACTCACTTCACGGATCAAGCAGCGCGCAAGGCAGTAGTTTTTGATCTCGCGCTGACGAAAAGCGCGCCGAAGGGGCGTCGTTCCGCTTCCACCTCAAGGTGAGCGGGAAGGCGCCCCTTCATCGCGTTTTCGTGGGCCTTCGGCCCGAAAGAGGGCGCTCGACGGGTGAAGTCTCCGTCGGGCGCGGGGCGCCCTTGGGGAGACCTCTGTGGTCACCGGGCATCAGTTCCTTAGCGCATAAGGGTTTCAGGGGCTCTCAGCGGTCGTGGGAGCCCTTCTTTGTGTCTACATAGGCCCGAAGCGCGCGTAGGCCAAGAAGCGGCGAAGCGCGCGAAGGAGGCCTCGGGATGCTTCGGGATTTTCCTTGTGTACAAAGGAATCCACATGTTGTGGGTATCTTGTGCACAACTCCGGCGGGTCGCAGAGCTGCGGCGATCGGGTTTCCGTCCACATCGCACTCACAGGCGATCCACAGCATTTCCACACCAAGATCCACACGCTGTCCCCAGGTTGCCCACATCTTGTGCACAAGGGTGATGCAGGCTGCATGGATCACTCTCCCGAGCGATTCCGGTCACGAACGGCGCCCACAACCCTGGGTACAAACCGGCGTTCGACTGGGGATAACCGTGGGGACAACTGTGGATGACTGTGGACAGATCGAGCGCCGCCCGAATCCATCCACGGACGCCCCGAGCTGTCCACCGTCCGTACACACCCGGAGTCCACAGCCCTCCAGGCGCCCGGACCTGCGCGAACGAGCCTTGTCCACACAATCCACAACACCTATTACTACTGCTGTCTTTTCTTCTTCTCTAGAAGAGAACAAAACAAAAACAGGCGAAGGACGAATCTGGGGACAGCCGGTGAGCCGTGTCGTCTTGTCGACAAAAGCAAGGGGAGGCCGAGGTGACGCGGACCCCGGGGACGGCCTAACGTGGGTCCCTGCACCTGGTCTGCGTGTCGACGTGCGTTCGCGTCCTCGCACGGACCGAACACACCTGCGAGGCACCTGGCCATCGCGCTCTCCGGCCGAGGTGACCCGTTGAGCTTTCGAGCCGTCAGGGGCTCGGCTGTCGAAAGGAAGCGCGCATGAAGATCCGCGTCGAGCGTGACGGGCTGGCCGACGCCGTCGCGTGGGTGGCGAGAAGCCTCCCGTCGCGGCCTCCGGTCCCGGTTCTGGGCGGTGTCCTGCTCGATGCGGGATCCGACGGGACGAGTGACGCCCTCACCGTCTCCGGATTCGACTACGAGGTCTCCGCAACGGTCGGCGTCCCGGCCACCATCGCCGACGGCGGCCGCCTGCTGGTCTCCGGCCGTCTGCTGGCCGACATCACCAAGTCGCTGCCCGCGCAGCCGGTCGAGATCTCCGTCGACGGCGCCCGCGCGACCATCACCTGCGGTTCCGCGCGCTTCTCCTTGCCGACCATGCCGGTCGAGGACTACCCGCAGCTCCCGTCCCAGCCCGCTTTCGCCGGTGAACTCACCGGTGACGCGTTCGGCCAGGCCGTCACCCAGGTCGTCGTCGCCGCGGGCAAGGACGACACCCTCCCGATGCTGACCGGGATGCGGCTGGAGATCTCCGGCTCCTCGCTGACCCTGGTCGCCACCGACCGTTTCCGCCTCGCGATGCGCGAGTTCACCTGGGAGCCGGCCGAGGGCCTGTCCGACGCCGCCGTCCTCGTCCCGGCGCGCACGCTCGCCGAGGCCGCGAAGACGCTCGGCGCCAGCGGTGCCAAGATCCGGCTCGCGCTCGCCAGCGGCGAAGGGCTCCTCGGTCTCTCCGGTTCCGGTCGCTACACCACGACCCGCCTCCTCGACGCGGAGTTCCCGCCGTACCGGCAGCTGCTGCCGGCGCAGCACACGTCGCGCGCGGTCATCGAGGTCTCCGCGCTCGCCGAGTCCATCAAGCGTGTTTCGCTGGTCGCGGAGCGTGGCACCCAGGTGCGGCTGGAGTTCAACGACGGCTCGCTGCGGCTTTCCGCCGGCGGCGACGACGAAGGTTCGGCCGAGGAAGAGCTTCAGGTCGACTACGAGGGTGAGCCGGTGACCATCGCGTTCAACCCGGGTTACCTCGTCGACGGGCTCGGCGCGCTCAACGCGAACCGGGCGGAACTGACGTTCACCACCCCGAACCGGCCGGCGCTGATCAAGCCCGCCGACGAGGAGGGCAACGTCGTCCCCGGCTACCTGTACCTCCTGATGCCGGTCCGCCTCCCGGGCTGACCGGCCGCCACTTCTGTTCGCACCAAAGGGGATCTTCATGGCTCAGCTGGGACTCATCGGCCTCGGCAAAATGGGGTTCAACATGCGTGAGCGGCTGCGCGCGGCCGGTCACGAGGTGGTCGGCTACGACCGCAACCCCGACGTCACCGACTCCACCTCACTCGAGGACATGGTGTCCAAACTGGACGGTCCCCGGATCGTCTGGATCATGGTGCCCGCCGGCGAACCGACGCGGCAGACCGTCGCGGAGCTCGGCAACCTGCTGTCCGAGGGCGACCTCGTGATCGACGGCGGCAACTCGAAGTACACCGACGACCGGATCAACGCCGACCTGCTCGCCGCGAAGAAGATCGGTTACCTCGACTGCGGGGTTTCCGGTGGCGTGTGGGGCAAGGACAACGGCTACGGCCTGATGGTCGGCGGCGCGGCTTCGGACGTCGAGAAGGCCATGCCGATCTTCGACGCGCTTCGCCCCGAAGGTCCGCGTGACGAGGGCTTCTCGCACGCCGGCGCCGTCGGCTCGGGTCACTACGCGAAGATGATCCACAACGGCATCGAGTACGGCATGATGCAGGCCTTCGCCGAAGGTTTCGAGCTGCTCGAAGCCGCGAAGGTCGTCGAGAACGTGCCCGCGGTGATCAAGGGCTGGCAGCGGGGGACCGTCGTCCGCTCGTGGCTGCTCGACCTGCTGGTCCGCGCGCTCGACGAGGACCCGGAGCTGGACGACCTCGAGGGCTACGTCGAGGATTCCGGCGAAGGCCGGTGGACCCTGGAAGAGGCGATCAACAACGCGGTCCCGGCGCCGGTCATCTCGGCCGCGCTGTTCGCGCGGTTCGCCTCGCGCCAGGAGGACTCGGCCGCCATGCGGGCCGTCGCCGCGCTGCGCAACCAGTTCGGCGGGCACTCGGTCAAGAAGGCCGGCGACTAGGCAAGAGGGTTGTACTTAAGACATCTGCAGGTCACCGACTTCCGGTCCTGGCCACTGGCCGATCTCCCGCTCGAACCCGGCCCGACCGTCCTCGTCGGACAGAACGGCCGCGGCAAGACGAACCTCCTCGAGGCGATCGGCTACATCGCGACCCTGGGCTCGCACCGCGTCGCGACCGACGCGCCGTTGGTGCGGCACGGGTGCGAACGCGCGCTGATCAGGGTCGCGGTGGTCAACGAGGATCGCGAGCTGACGGTCGAACTGGAGATCACGCCCGGCAAGGCGAACCGCGCGCGGGTCAACCGCGGCGCGGTCGGTAAGCCCCGCGACGTGCTCGGGATCCTGCGCACGGTGCTGTTCTCCCCGGAGGACCTGGCACTCGTGCGCGGGGATCCCGGGGAACGGCGCCGGTTCATGGACGAACTCCTCGTGCTGCGCGCGCCCCGGTACGCCGGGGTCCGCGCCGACTACGAGAAGGTGCTGAAACAGCGGAACGCCCTGCTCAAGACGGCGGGCAAGCGGCGGACGGGGCGCGAAGACCCGTACGCGTTGTCGACGCTCGACGTCTGGGACGACCACTTGGCGGTGGCCGGGGCCGCGTTGCTGGCGGCCCGGCTGAACCTGATCGCCGACCTCGCGCCGTACGCGGCCTCCGCGTACATGGGGGTCGCGCCCGATTCGAGACCGGCGAAGATCGCGTACAAGTCGAGCCTCGGCGAAGCGATGCCGGAGGGCTACGGCACTCCGGACGGTCCTCGCGCCGACCAAGCGGTCCTCAAGGAAGTGCTGGTCGAGGCGCTGAAACGGTCGCGGAACCTGGAGCTCGAACGCGGGGTGAGCATGGTCGGCCCGCACCGGGACGAGCTCGATCTCATCCTCGGCGAAGCGCCGGCGAAGGGCTACGCGAGCCATGGGGAGTCCTGGTCGTTCGCCCTCGCGTTGCGTCTGGGAAGCTACGAGCTCCTGCGTGGCGAGGCCGGTGAACCGGTGCTTCTGCTGGATGATGTGTTCGCCGAGCTGGACCGGCGTCGCCGGGCCCGGCTGGCGGAGGTGGCGGCAGGCGCCGAGCAGGTGCTGGTGACCGCCGCCGTGGACGAGGACGTGCCAGCCGAACTGGCCGGACATCGATTCCTCGTGGCGGATGGTGAGATCAACCGAGGGTGATCCCGCGAAGCGGACACCCCGGGTGATCGGCGCCACAGCAGTTGCCCACCGATCTGGGGACAAACCTGTGGACAGTGTGGATAACACCGTGAACGCGTTATCGCCCCGCGTGACCAAGGGGCCTGATAAGCGGCTTGACACCCCTCACGCGGGTGGTAACCCGAGTGAGGGAGCCTTGTTCGATACGCGGAGTGATCGCCCCGCGGTATCGAACGGCTCAACTGATACCGAAAGCAAGGAACCGACTACAGGTCGTGACCTGGCTCGGGCCGCTCTGGACGCCGCGAAGGCCAAAGCGAAGGCCCGCGGGGTTGAACCGGGCGTGCGCCGTGGCCGTATCACCGGAGGGGGAGCCGGTTCGGCCGGGCAAAGCCCGCGACGTCGTCGCTGGTCAGGGCCGGGCGCCGACGCCCGCGACCCGCAACCGCTCGGCAGGCTCGCCTCCCGGATCGCCGTCGACCGCGGCTGGAACACGCGGCTGGCGAACGGTCAGGTCTTCGGCCACTGGGCACGTCTGGTGGGTGAAGAGGTCGCCGAACACGCCCAGCCGGTGGCTCTGAAGGACGGCGAGCTGACCGTGCGCGCGAGTTCGACAGCGTGGGCGACGCAGCTTCGCCTGCTTCAGGGGCAGCTGCTGGCGAAGATCGCCAAAGGCGTCGGGAACGGCGTGGTGAAGAAGATGCGGATCCAGGGGCCGACGGCGCCGAGCTGGCGGAAAGGGCCGCGGCACGTCCCGGGACGCGGCCCGCGTGACACGTACGGCTGACCCGAGTTGCGCTTCGCCGCGACAGTGCCCATTAAAGCGCCGAGAACGCGCCCAGAGTGCTTCGCGAACGTCAAGACTCTTCTTTGAGCGAATTAGCGCGTCTGTGAGCAAATCAGGGGTGTCCTTGCCGCATGTCTGCGAACGCGGCCAAGTACACTGGTGATGAGCGAGCGTCTGCTCGAGCGAGACGAGGAGAAACAACGCCTGTGACCGAGAACAAGAGCGAGTACAACGCGTCGTCGATCACGGTGCTCGAAGGGCTCGAAGCCGTCCGCAAGCGTCCCGGTATGTACATCGGTTCCACCGGTGAACGCGGCCTCCACCACCTCGTCCAAGAGGTGGTCGACAACTCCGTCGACGAGGCGATGGCGGGCTACGCCACCAAGGTCGAGGTTACCTTGCTGGCCGACGGCGGGGTCCGCGTCGTCGACGACGGCCGCGGCATCCCGGTCGACATGCACCCGAAGGAACAGAAGCCGACCCTCGAGGTCGTGCTCACCGTGCTCCACGCGGGCGGCAAGTTCGACAGCGACTCCTACGCGGTCTCCGGTGGTCTGCACGGCGTCGGCGTCTCCGTGGTGAACGCGCTCTCCACCAGGCTCGTCGCCGAGGTCAAATACGGCGGGCGCAGCTGGCGCCAGGTGTACACCGACCAGATCCCCGGCGAACTGGAAGATCTCGGCCCGGCGACCGAGACCGGCACCACGATCACCTTCTGGGCCGACGGCGACATCTTCGAAACCACGACGTACAACTTCGAGACGATCTCCCGTCGTCTTCAGGAAATGGCCTTCCTCAACAAGGGCCTGACCCTTTCGCTGCGCGACGAGCGCGTCGCCGACGAAGAGACCGAAGCGGACGCTTCCGGCCAGGCGGCGCGGGTCAAGGAGAAGACCTACTGCTACCCGGGCGGTCTCGAAGACTTCGTCAAGCACATCAACGGCAGCAAGGACCCGATCCACGCCTCCGTGATCTCCTTCGAGGCCAAGGGCACCGGCCTCGAGGTCGAGGTCGCCATGCAGTGGAACAACGGCTTCACGCCGTCGGTGTACACCTTCGCCAACACGATCAACACGCACGAGGGCGGCACGCACGAAGAGGGCTTCCGCGCCGCGCTCACCCGCGTCGTCAACGCGTACGCGCGCGAGAAGAAGCTGCTCAAGGAGAAGGACGCCAACCTCTCCGGTGACGACGTGCGCGAGGGTCTCGCCGCGATCGTCTCGATCAAGCTCTCCGAGCCGCAGTTCGAAGGCCAGACCAAGACCAAGCTGGGCAACAGCGAGGCCAAGACGTTCGTGCAGCAGACCTCGAACGAATGGCTGGCCGACTGGTTCGAGCGCAACCCCACCGAGGCGAAGACGATCATCAACAAGTCGATCTCCTCGGCGCAGGCGCGGATGGCCGCCCGCAAGGCGCGCGACCTGGTCCGCCGCAAGGGCGCGCTGGAGATCGGCGGGCTGCCCGGCAAGCTCAAGGACTGCCGCTCGACCAATCCGTCGGAATGCGAGCTCTACATCGTCGAGGGTGACTCGGCGGGCGGTTCGGCCAAGGAAGGCCGCGACTCGATGTACCAGGCGATCCTGCCGATCCGGGGCAAGATCATCAACGTCGAGAAGGCCCGTATCGACCGCGTCCTCAAGAACACCGAGGTCCAGTCGCTGATCACCGCGCTCGGCACCGGTATCCACGAAGAGTTCGACATCGAGAAGCTGCGCTACCACAAGATCGTGCTGATGGCCGACGCCGATGTGGACGGCCAGCACATCACCACGCTGCTGCTCACCTTCCTGTTCCGGTTCATGCCCCCGCTGATCGAGCACGGACACGTGTTCCTCTCGCGGCCGCCGCTGTACAAGATCAAGTGGCCGCGGCAGGACCCGGAGTACGCGTACTCCGACCGGGAACGCGACGCCGTCATCCAGGCGGGTGTCGAGGCCGGCCGGAAGCTGCCGAAGGACGACGCGATCCAGCGCTACAAGGGTCTCGGCGAGATGAACGCCGAAGAGCTGTGGGAGACCACGATGGACCCGGCGAACCGGCTGCTCGGCCAGGTCACCCTGGACGACGCCGCGCAGGCCGACGACCTGTTCTCCGTCCTGATGGGCGAGGACGTCGAAGCCCGCCGTTCCTTCATCACGCGTAACGCCAAGGATGTGCGCTTCCTCGACGTCTAGCGACGCCCCGCTCTTTGTCCCCTTAGGACTGCTCCCACGAGAAGGACCTCATGACGGAAACCTTGCCGCCGGCTCCGGACCACGACCGGATCGAACCGGTCGACATCCAGCAGGAGATGCAGCGCTCCTACATCGACTACGCGATGAGCGTCATCGTGTCGCGGGCACTGCCGGACGTGCGCGACGGCCTCAAGCCGGTGCACCGCCGCGTGCTGTACTCGATGTTCGACTCCGGCTTCCGCCCCGACCGCGGGTACAACAAGTGCTCCCGCGTCGTCGGCGACGTGATGGGCAACTACCACCCGCACGGTGACTCCGCGATCTACGACGCGCTGGTGCGGCTCGCGCAGCCGTGGTCGCTGCGGTACCCGCTGATCGACGGCCAGGGCAACTTCGGTTCGTCGGGCAACGACCCCGCCGCCGCCATGCGGTACACCGAGTCCCGGCTGGCGCATCTCGCGATGCACATGCTGCAGGACATCGAAGAAGAGACCGTCGACTTCTCCGACAACTACGACGGCCGCACCCAGGAACCCGACGTCCTGCCGTCGCGGTTCCCGAACCTGCTGGTCAACGGTGGTTCCGGGATCGCGGTCGGGATGGCGACCAACATCCCGCCGCACAACCTGCGCGAGGTGGCCGACGGCGTCAAATGGGCGCTCGAGAACTACGACGCCACCGACGACGAGCTGCTCGCCGCGCTGCTGGTCCGCATCAAGGGGCCGGACTTCCCGACCAAGGCGATGATCCTCGGCAACTCCGGGATCGAGGACGCGTACCGCACCGGCCGCGGTTCCGTGCGCATGCGCGCGGTCGTCGAGGTCGAAGAGGACGCCAAGGGCCGCACGATCCTGGTCGTGTCCGAGCTGCCGTACCAGGTGAACCCGGACAACCTGGTCGAGAACATCGCGAACCTGGTCCGCGACGGCAAGCTCACCGGCATCTCCGACATCGCCGACGAGTCCAACAGCCGCAGCGGGATGCGGATCGTCGTCACGATCAAACGCGACGCGGTCGCGAAGGTCGTGCTGAACAACCTGTACAAGCACACCCAGCTGCAGCAGAACTTCGGTGTCAACATGCTGGCACTGGTCGACGGCGTGCCCCGCACGCTGCGGCTCGACCAGATGATCCGGCACTACGTGAAGCACCAGATCGACGTCATCGTCCGCCGGACCCGCTTCCGGCTGCGCAAGGCCGAGGAACGCGCCCACATCCTGCGCGGTCTGGTCAAGGCGCTGGACATGCTCGACGAGGTCATCGCCCTCATCCGGCGTTCGCCCTCGGCCGAGGAGGCCCGGCCCGCGCTGATGAGCCTGCTCGACGTCGACGAGATCCAGGCCACCGCGATCCTCGACATGCAGCTCCGCCGCCTCGCGGCACTGGAGCGGCAGCGGATCATCGACACCCTTGCCGAGATCGAACTCGAGATCGCCGACCTCAAGGACATCCTCGAGAAGCCCGAGCGGCAGCGCGCGATCATCGCCGAGGAGCTCCAGGAGATCGTCGACAAGTACGGCGACGACCGGCGCACCAAGATCATCCCGTTCGACGGCGACGTGTCGGTCGAAGACCTCATCGCGGTCGAGGACGTCGTCGTCACCATCACCCGCACGGGTTACGCCAAGCGAACGAAAACCGATCTGTACCGCTCGCAGAAACGCGGCGGCAAGGGCGTCCAGGGCGCGACCCTCAAACAGGACGACATCGTCCAGCACTTCTTCGTCTGCTCGACGCACGACTGGATCCTGTTCTTCACGAACAAGGGCCGCGTGTACCGGGCCAAGGCGTACGACCTGCCGGAGGCCAACCGCAACGCGCGCGGCCAGCACGTCGCGAACCTGCTCGCCTTCCAGCCCGACGAGCAGATCGCCCAGGTCATCGAGATCCCGAACTACGAGGTCGCCCCGTACCTCGTGCTCGCGACCCGCCGCGGCCTGGTGAAGAAGACCAAGCTCACCGACTTCGACTCCAACCGCGCCGGCGGCCTCATCGCCGTCAACCTGCGCGAAGGCGACGAGCTGGTCGGCGCGGTCCTCGCGGCCGCCGAGGACGACCTGCTCCTCGTTTCCGCGGAAGGCCAGTCGATCCGCTTCCACGCCACCGACGAGGCCCTGCGCCCGATGGGCCGCGCGACGTCCGGTGTGCTGGGCATGCGGTTCAACGACGGCGACGAGCTGCTCGGCATCAACGTCGTCCAGCCGGACAAGTTCCTCCTCGTCGCCACCGGCGGCGGCTACGCCAAGCGCACCCCGACCGAGGACTACCCGGTGCAGGGCCGCGGCGGCAAGGGTGTGCTCACCATTCAGTACGACCAGAAACGTGGCAGGCTGGTGGGCGCGGTCATCGTCGACGCCGAAGACGAGCTCTACGCGATCACCTCCAGCGGCGGGGTGATCCGGACTTCGGCCGGGCAGGTGCGCAAGGCAGGCAGGCAGACGAAGGGAGTGCGGCTGATGAATCTCGACGAAGGAACAACTCTTCTCGCGGTCGCACGCAACGCGGACGAGCCCTCAGACGTCGCCACTGCAGGTAGTACTGAAGGAGAAGAAACCCCGGCGTCGGAGCAGGAGTAGACGACGCCCCACGTACTGGGTAAGGACTGACACCTCGTGACACCATCCGAGAAGCCCGAAGCAGGCGGCGCGCAGGCGGGTTCGTCGAGCCCGCCTTGGCAGCGCGACAGCGGCGCCGGGGAACCCGAAGGCTCCAGCGAGCAGACGGTCTCGGTGTCTTCGGTCGCCACCGAAGACGTGGCCCACTCGGACCCGAAGCGGGACACGACCACCGTGACCGACTATCACGGGGTCAGCGGCACGGCCGCGAAGAGGCTTTTCGGCGACAGCGGAGAGGGCGAACCCGCCCCCTCCGCCATCCCGTCGGCCTCCCGCACCCGTGCCGCCCCCACCGCGCTCCGCCGCCCCGGCCGCGGACCGCGTCGCGCCAGCCTGCAGATCAAACGCTTCGACCCCTGGTCGGTGCTGAAACTGTCCCTCGTCCTCGGCGTCGCGCTGTTCTTCGTGTGGCTCGTCGCCGTCGGCGTCCTGTACACCGTCCTCGACGGCATGGGCGTCTGGGACAAACTCAACGGGACCTACTCGTCGCTCGTCGGCGGCGAAGGTGCCGACGCACCGGCCGACCCGTTGATCAGCGCCGGCCGCGTCTTCGGGATCGCGGCCATCCTCGGCGCCATCAACATCGTGCTGATCTCGGCGCTGGCCACCGTCAGCGCCTTCATCTACAACGTCTCCGCCGACCTCGCCGGAGGCCTGGAAGTGACCCTTTCCGAACGAGAGTGACCCGGTTGCAGGGCGTCGAAAGACGTCCTGTAATCTTCTCCTCGTTCGGGCCCATAGCTCAGGCGGTTAGAGCGCTTCGCTGATAACGAAGAGGTCCCAGGTTCAAGTCCTGGTGGGCCCACTCCGAAAGCCGGTTCGCGATTCTCGCGGGTCGGCTTTTTCGTTGCCCGGACCTTGGTTCCACGTGGAACCTCGGGCAGCGGGCGTCCGGAGAACCGCGTGCAGTAGCATCGGTGGGTAAGCGGAGCAACTCGGCGGAAAGAGGGGGCTTCTGATGAAGAAGCTGTTGGCACTCGCGGTCATCGCGGGCGGCGTGCTGTTCGTGATCAAGCGCAACAAGGCCGCCAAGGCCGAGGCCGACCTCTGGCGTGAGGCCACCGCTCCCACCGAGCGTCCGCTGGGATCCGCTTCCACCAACGGAAGCGCCCCGGCCAAGGCCGCGGACGCGTCCCGCAACAACTGATTTCGGCGCGGGCGGTTATCATGATCGTCCGCGACCCGGGGCTGTAGCTCAATTGGTAGAGCACTGCCTTTGCAAGGCAGGGGTCAGGGGTTCGATTCCCCTCAGCTCCACTCCGGTATCCACGAAGGCCACCCGCACTCCGGGTGGCCTTTTCGTTTCCGGGCAGAATGCGCGCATGGGTGTCCTCTTCGACTACTTCGCCGCGCCGGACGACGACGCCGCGGCCGCCACCATCGACCTCGACGGCGGTCCCGCCGATGCGTCCCTGCCGACCGTCCAGCTCAAAGGTGTGGACCCGTTCGTGCAGCTGGGCACGCTGGAGTCCCTGCTCACCGGCGTCGGCTACGACACCATCATCGAACGCGACATCGCCCCCGTCGCGATGGCCGACGGCGGCACGCGGCTGGTCGTCGCGCTGACCGATGAGCTGTCCGCCGCGCTGTCCGACGCCGACGAGCCGCGCTTGCGTGAGGTGGCCGAGCCCTGGTCGCGGACCGAGGAGTTCGGTGGCGGGGCCGACCCCGACGACCTCGTCACCGTGCTGACCGGCTTCGCGGAACTGGCCCGCACCGCCACGACCAGGGGCGACCGTCTCTACTGCTGGGTCTGCGTCTGAGCGGTGACGTTCGTCACCGTACGCGGATGACAAAGTCGCGCGCTCAGCCAAGTCAACGCTGCTTACATGGGGGTGGAATCCGGACAGCGAGGTGAACATGGTCAGTTTCGAAACCGACCTCGACGATCTCAGGTTGTCGAGCAAGGAACTGCAGAATGCCGCGGACATCGTCAGTACCGCCCACACCGGGGTGCGCGGGCAGGACGTCCCCGCTCCCGACCCGGTGACGGGAAGCCTTCTGCCCGGCCTTTTCGCGCCGGACACCGCGTTCGGGAAGACCCTGGGCATGCGCGGGGTTTCGGCGGCCTACGAGGAACACCGCCAGGCCGTCGAGAAGATGCTCGCGAAGCTGCACCGCAGCACGCAGGACGCCTCCCGTGCCCTGGAGCGGGTCGCCGAACTCTACGAATCGGTGGACGAGGACAACAAGCAGCGAGTGAACCGCGCTGCGTATGGGAACCAGGGGTAGCGGCGTGGACGGGTACTTCAACGCGCTGGACGCGGAGAGCACCGCCGGATTCGGCGACAACAGCAAACTTCTCGAGGGGATCTCCCACGACCTCACCGCGGGGGCCGAAAAGGCTTACGCGGCGTTGGACCTCCTCTACCCGCCGTTCTTCGGCAGCGACGTGGACTTGAGCGGCGGCCTGAAGGAAGAGGTCCGCGACTTCTTCATCGAGTTCTCCGAGGCGGAGCTCGTCGGCGAGAACAGCCTGCAGACCATGATCGAGGCCTACGAAGGTCTCTGGAACGCTTTCCAGGACACGAAAGCGCCGCTCGACCGGTCCTTGGTCCTGCTTCTCAAGTGGCGTGGTGAAGGCGCCGAGACCGCCAAGAGCTACATCCAGGGTCTCGTGAACACCTATTCCCGCGTGGGTACCAAACTCACCGTGCTGGAAGCCGACATCGTGGCCGCGCGGGACGCCATCGCGACCGCACGGGCCGACCTGAGCACTCTCGCCGCCTCCTTCCTGACCGCGGCGGAAAAGTACCGGGACGACAAGGAACGGCAGGACGAATCCGCCTTGGTGAAGGCGTTGGCCGCGACCTTCGCCGCCGCTGTCACCGCTCTGCTCGTGGCCGCCGCGCCTCCGGCAGGCCTCACCGCGGCGACGTTCTTCACCACGGCGAACGGAGTGCAGGTCGCCGGTGCGGCGGCCGGTGCCGGGCTCTCGACCCTGGTCTCCGAGAACGCCGCGATCGTCGGGGACAGCCCCGAAATGATCTACAACAGCTTCCACGACGGTGTGGTCAACATCCGTGAAGCCATGTTCCGCGCGTCGGAATCACTGATCTCGAAGATCAACACGGAGATCAACAACCTGCCGATCATCCCCGAACCGCCGGACGTCAGCCCCGGCGAGACCTTCGACCCTGGCAACTTCGAAACCGAAAACACCGACAAGGGAACGGAAAAGCGGGTCCGGGACCAGAACGTCGACATCTCGAAGGACGGCAAGTTCCAGGAACCGCCGCGGGAGCTGTCACCCCTCAAGGAGTGAGCGTGGCCGACAAACCGGCACCCAAGAAACCGGCCAACGACCGGCAAGCGATGCTCGAGGCGTTGGCCGCCCTCTCGGTGGACGCGTCCTCGCCGGACGGTGCCGTTTCCGTTTCGGTCAACACCGACGGTGTGATGACGCGGCTTCGGCTTGGCGAGGCCGCGTCGCGGATGTCGCCCGCCGAGATCGCGGGCACCGTCATGCGGACCTATCAGGAAGCGCAGCAAGGATCCGCGAAACGCAGCGCGGAGCTGATGGCGCCGATCGGCAACGCCGGATACATCACGGACCGCCTCCGCTGGCGGCTCGCGTTCACGCCTTCGTTCCAGGAGACCGGGGAGACCGTCGCGCCGCCGGTGCCGCGCCGGGCGACGGCGGGGGCCGAGAACGTCGTGCTCAAAGACCGTTCGGAGGAACCGGCCGGGCCCCCGCAGGACGAGCAACCCGAATCCGAGGACCAGTACTACGAGCAAGGCCTGCGGTACCGGCCTTCCTGGTAGCGAAACGGGCTTGCCCTCAAGCGCGCTTCAGCGGGCACGCTGGCCCGGCGGCGGAAGATCATCCGCCGCCGGAGCGGAGGGTGACGGTATGAAACGTGAAGGCATCGTGCTCGGGTTGGCCTGCGCCGGCTCCTTCGTGGTCATCCTCGACGCGACGATCGTTTCCGTCGCCCTGCCCGCGATCCGGTTCGGGCTCGGTTTCTCCGACAGCGCGCTGACCTGGGTGGTGAACGCGTACACGCTCGCCTTCGCCGGCTTCCTGTTGCTGGGCGGCCGGTTGTGCGACGAATTCGGGGTCCGGCGAATCTTCGTGCTCGGGATGAGCCTGTTCACCGTCGCGCGGCTCGCCGCCGGCCTCGCCGGTTCCCCGGAGACGCTGCTCGTCGCCCGCACGGTGCAAGGGTTCGGCGGCGCGCTGCTGATGCCGGTGACGTTGTCCCTGCTGACCACGACGTTCACCGAACCCGCCCGTCGCGCGCGGGCCTTGGGCACCTGGAGCGCGGTGGGCGCGGCCGGTGCCGCGGCGGGACCGGTGATCGGCGGCCTGCTGACCCAGTGGGCGGGCTGGCGCTGGGTGTTCTTCGTCAGTGTCCCGATCGGTGTGGTGGCCGTGGTCGTCGCCGGAGCGGTGTTGCCGCTCCGGGACCGAAGCCGTCCTCGCGGCAGGCTGGACGTGCCCGGCGCGGTGTTGTCGGCGACGGGACTCGTCGGCGTGGTCTACGCGGTGATGCGTTCGTCGTCCGCGGGCTGGGGAAGCGGGGCCGTGCTGCTTCCGCTGTCGGGCGGTCTCGTCCTGCTCGCCGTCTTCCTGGTGCACCAGGACAGGTGGGCGGACGAACCGCTGGTCGCGCTCGGGATCTTCCGGCTGCGCTCGGTCAGCAGCGGGAACGTGGTGATCTTCTTGCTGGGACTGGGTTTCCTCGCCAGCCCGATCCTGCTTTCGCTGTACCTGCAGGACGTTCACGGCTATTCGCCGATGCGGGCGGGATTGGCCTACCTGCCGGTGGGGGTGGCGATGTTCGCCGGCGCGCGGTCGGCGGGCGGGTTGTCGGTGCGGATCGGGCCCCGGCGCGCGGCGGCGTTGTACTGCGCGGTCGGCGCGGCGGGTTTCGCCGGGATCGCGGCGCTGGCCGGTGCGCACGCTTCCTACGTCGTTTCCGTGCTGGTGCCGGGAATGGTCTTCGGCTTCGGGACCGCGGCGGCCTTCACCCCGATCACCGTGGCCGCCACCAGCGGGGTGCCGGAACGCCAGAACGGACTGGCCGCCGGTCTGCTGAACACGGTCCGGCAGACCAGCGGCGCCCTCGGGCTCGCCGCGTTGACCGCGCTCGCGGCGGCCGTGACCGCGAGTTCACCGTCCGGCCTGCCGAAAGGGGAGGCGCTGGTGCACGGCTACACCGCCGCGTTCCTCGCCTCCGCTGCCTGCCTCGCGGCGGCCGCGGTGGTCGCGGCGGTGGCGATGCCCGGGCTCAGCTCGCCGCCGCGGGCAGGTCGACCCGGTCGCGGAACCAAGGGCAGTCCTCAAGGTTCCCCTCGCGGCGGCAGGTGAGCAGTTCGACCAGGTAGTCGTGCGCGGTGTCGAGCCGCGCACGCTCCCGTTCGATCTCGGCGAGCTGTCCCGTCACCACCTCCCGCCAGCGGTGCTGTTCGGCGAGCAGTTCGGCGATCCTGGCCAGGCCCAGCCCGCCGATCCGCCGCCAGTGCTTGATCAGCGCGATGCGATACAGCTGATCGTCGTCGTAGTACCGCTGTCCCGAGCGGCGGCGGGCGGTGATCAGCCCGCGGCGCTCCCAGTAGTGCAGGGTCGAGATCGCCAGCCCGAAATGGTCGGCGGCCTCGCGAACCGGCGTCAAGGAATCCATGCGGCCAGTCTAGGTTAGGTTACCCTAACTTTCGAGCCAGCCAGGCGAAGGTCCACCGGTAGAAGCTCCGTGCGGCGAGGCTGGTGTTGATCGAATGACCGCTGCCCCGCACGATCTCGTCGGCGCCGCAGTCGCCGCTTCCGCAGACCAGGGTGTCGTGTTCGCCCAGTACGTACGCCGTCGGGACCTTCGGCGCCGACCGGTTCGCCGCGTCCGGCCCCACCGAACGGAGTTCCGCCGACGCCAGCGTGTCCTTGAGGGCTTCTTCGACGGGGATGATCGCCGGGTCGTAGGTGCCGGGGTGATGGAAGGTCTGGGCGCGAGTGCCGGGACGGGTCGTGAAATAGCCGCGGGCCCAAGGCTTTCCGGCGAACTTCGGGTCGAGTTCGGCCGGGTGGAACGGGGACGCGGCCGCGGCTCGGTCGCCGGGCCGGTCGCGGGGGATGCCGCTGACGATCACGGCGTCGACGCCGCCCCGTTCGGCCGCCCTTTCCGCGACGAGACCGCCCATCGAATGTCCATTGAGGACGATGGCACGGAAGCGCGGGCGCAGCTGCCGGACGACCTGATGGACGGCCTCGCCGCCGGCGTCGAAGTCGAGGGTCTCCGGATCCGGGCGGCTGCTGCGGCCGTATCCGAGCCTGTCGAGGTTGAGCGTCGCGTAGCCCGCGCGAGTGGCACTGTCCACATAGGAGTATCGACGCGGCTGGTACGGCCAGTCCCAGTACGAGCGGTCGTAGGTCCCGCCGTGCAGCAGGATCTGCAGTTTGGTGGCTTTCCCTCGGGCACAGAGTTCGCCCGCGATGGTCTGGTGTTCACCGTTCACCTGTACCGAAAAGCGTTGTTCGGCGCAGCGGGCCGGTCGTTCCGCGGCGACGGCCGTCGTGGTTCCCGGGAGGGTGAGGAGCGCGGTGAGCAGAGCGGCTTTCACGATGGATTTCATGGCGAAAGCGTCGCTCGCGGGCCCGGGTCGCGTCGTCGTGCCGATGTGGAGATCGACGGCTACGTCAGGCGCGCACCATCCCGGTCCGGTAGGCGAACACCACCAGCTGCGCGCGATCGCGGGCGTGCACCTTGCTCATCGCGCGGCTCACATGCGTCCGCACCGTCGCCGCGCTGATGAAGAACTCCCGCGCGATCTCCTCGTTCGACATGCCCTGCGCGACCCGCTGGACGACTTCGTGCTCCCGCTCGGTGAACGCCGAACCGTCCGCGCGGGGCAGCGAAGGCGACGGTCGCGCGGTGAATTCCGCGATCAGGCGCCTGGTGACGCTCGGCGAGAGGAGCGCGTCGCCCGCGGCGACCACCCGGACGGCGTGGAGGAGATCCGCGGGCGCGGTGTGCTTGAGCAGGAACCCGCTGGCGCCGGCGCGCAAGGCGTCGAAAACGTATTCGTCCAGGTCGAACGTGGTCAGCATGAGGACGCGGACGCCGGACAGCCGTTCGTCCGCCACGATGCGGCGGGTGGCCTCGATTCCGTCGAGGCTGGGCATCCGGACGTCCATCAGCACCACGTCGGGCACGGTTTCCGCGACGACGGCCACCGCCGCCTCGCCGTCGTCCGCTTCCCCCACCACGGTGATCCCGGCTTCCGCCCGGAGCAATGCCGCGAATCCGGATCGCACCAGTAGCTGATCGTCGGCGAGTACCACCCTGATCACGGCCATCGCGCGCTCACCCGGAACCTCCCGTCCTCGCGGCCCGCGGTCAGTGTGCCGCCGGTCGCCCTGGCTCGTTCACCCATTCCCCTGATCCCGGCGCCGGGAACGTCCGGGCCGGGCTTGCCGACCTCGTTGAGCACGTCGAGCCGCAGACCGTCGTCCGCCCGCAACCTCACCTCGACCGCCGACGTGCCGTGCTTCGCGGCGTTCGTGAGCGACTCCTGGACGATCCGGTACACCGCGCCGCCGACCGGCTGATCGATCCCGGGAGCGTCGAGGTCCAGCGTGACGGTCAAGCCCGCCTGATTCGCCGAAGCGACCAGCTCCGGAATGTCCGCGACCCCCGGCGGTGGCCGGAGCGGTGCGGAGTCGTCACGCAGCAGCCGCACCATGGCGTTCAGTTCGTCGAGGATCGTGCCGCTGACCGTGCGGACGATTTCGAGCGCTTCCTTCGCCACTTCCGGGTGATCGTCGATGACGTGCCGGGCCATCCCCGACTGGACGTTGATCACCGCCATCGCGTGGCCGACGCTGTCGTGCAGGTCCTGAGCGATACGCAGCCGCTCGCCGAGGACGCGGTCGCGTTCCGCCCGCTCGGCGGCCGCGGTCCGCTCGCGACGACTTCGAAGAGCGTCGGCCGCGAAGACCGCGACGCCTGCCCAGCCGACGAAGACCAGATCGAGGACGCCTGCCCCGCCGGTGGCCACGTTCGTGCTGACGACCGTCGCCGCCACACCGGCCGCGACGGCGTACGCGAGCCGTCGCGGACGCAGGATCCCCAGCGCGAACAACGGCACGAGACCGGCGAACAGCACGGGACCGTCGGGATAGCCGAACCCCAGGTAGAGCAGGAGCGCAAACGCTTCCGCCCCGGCCGCCGCCACCGGTGTCCGCCGGACGGCGGTCAGCGTGAGACAAGCGAACGCGACGATCGCGAACCCGAACGCGTCGACCGGCCGTTCCCCGATCCCGGGCTCGAGGTTCGCCGTGCCGACGACGAGCAACGCGGTCACCGCGAGCCAAGCGGCGACGGCTCCACCTCTGCTCAGCCACCTCACCGGCTCAGTCTGCCGAACCGGGCGCACGCGCACGTCCGCGTTCCGTGGATCCCGGGTACGTCAGATGTGCAGCAGCCGCTCGTCGAGGGCCGCCAGGTGGTCGCGGCCGAACTCTCCGTTCTCCAGGTCGCGCCACAACACCGGCGGCAGATCCTGCGCCACCTCGGGCGAGCGTGACGCGGCGGCCAGCGCGATCGTCGCGACGGTGTCGACGTCGCCGGTGAGCGCGACGGCGGAGTGGAGCATCCCGCTCAGGCTCCGGCCGTTCGCGAGGGTGGTCAGCGCGGCGCGCACGCTCATCCAGCCTTGCGGCCCGACCTTGCCCGACCACGGCAGCGCCCAGCCGCCGTGCCCGACGTCCTCGGGAAGGATCCCTTCGATCCACCTCGCGATTTCGGAAAGCGGCCCCACCCGATGGTGGCAATAGTGCACGGCCAGCGCGGCCGCCTGCGCCGCGGCGATCCCGGCCGGGGTGTCGTGCGTGATCCTGGCCTGCAGCTTCGCGTGATAGAGCACGTCGTCGACGGTCGGCAGGACCCCGATCGGCCCGGCGCGCATGGCGGCGCCGCTCTTGTCGCTCTGCGGCCGGAGCCGTCGCAGCAGCTCTTCGCCGTCGCGGACTTCGCTGAGCAGCCGATGGAAGCTCGGCGCGTAGCCGTCGTGCGGGTCGCGGTGATACGCCCGCACGAACTGTTCGGCGAGCAGCAGCGGCGTCCAGCGCAGGCCCGAGACGAGCACTTCGGCGATCGCGATCGTCATCTGCGTGTCGTCGGTGTAGCGCCCGGCCGGAGCACCGGGCTGACCGTGATGCGGCACGTAGCCCGTCAGGTTGTTGTGCTCCGCGACGAAGCTCGGGTACGCGTGCTCGAAAGAACCTCCGTACGCGTCGCCGATGGCCAGCTCGACCAGCATCCGGGCTCCTTCAAGCGGTGAAACGTGCCGTTTCCGAGGGAAGTTTGCCGTAGGTGTCGCGGTAGAAACCGGAAAACCGGCCGAGATGCGTGAAGCCCCATCGCAGCGCGACGTCGGTGACGGTGCCCTCGGCGCGCCCTTGCGCGATCGCGAGCAGGTCCTGGTGCACGTGGTCGAGCCGCACCCGGCGCAGGTACTCCATCGGCGTCAGCCCCAGCTCCGTCCGGAACGCCTGTTGCAGCGCGCGCACGCTGATCCGCGCGGCCATCGCCAGTTCGCCGATCGACACCGGTTCGGCGGCGTGCTCCTCGCAGTAGGTCATCGCGCGGCGCACCGCCGCCGGCTTCGGCCGGTGCCGTTCTTCGGCGAGGTCGCCGGACAGCGAATGCGGCTGACTGTCGAGCAGCCCGTGCAGCAGCAGCTTCTCGAAATGCGCGGCGGCCAGCGGCGACCGGTCGAACATCCCCGACGCGGCGGTCTCGCTGAAGGTGTGGAGCAGGGTGAGCCACGGGTCCATGTCCGGCGCGATCACCGGATCGAACCGCAGGGTCGACGTCGGCGCCTCGCCGAGCCGCTCGTGCATCGTGTCCGTCACCAGCTGCCTGCCCAAGCGGAGCAGCAAGATGTCGGGATGGTCGTAGCCGGTCTGGAACCGGGTGCCCGGGCCGGTCACGACGTGTCGCGCCGGGACGACCTCGCCCTCGATCTCGACCTGGCTCTGACCGTTCAGGGTGACGACGACGGTGTACGCGTCCGGGGTTTCTTCGCCATGGAGAACGGCCTCGGAGTCCAGCGTCAGCTCGTAGACCGACAGGCCGTTCGGGTCGATTCCGGGCACGCGCAGGCCGCTGAGCTGGGAGATGTCGAAGAACCCGGTGGGCGCGGGGGTGCGCAGCTTGACCGTGTCCGGCGCGAGGAACGCCTGGAAGGTGTGCTCGAGTTCGTCGAAGTCGTCGCCGGTGACCACCGTCGACGCGATCGGGGAGCCTTCCGAGAACCGCTTGCGCACCTGTCGATCGTGCCAGGCTGCGGGGTGTCACCGGATGCCCATACCGTGGAGTCATGGCGACCGACAAGCTGCGCGCGTGGTGGGCACATCGGCAGGGTCTCGACGGATCGCTGCACGGGTCATCGGCGGCCGAGGTGCTGGAACGGACCGGCTGGATGCGCTCGGTCGGCGGGTCGGCGCCCTATCTCGGGCTGTTCGCCAGAGCCCGTCTCGATCGCGAGACCGTCGACGCGGACGTCGCCCGGCTGGCCATCCATGAGCTGCCTTCGGCGCGCGGCTGCACTTACGTCCTGCCATCGGCGGATTTCGAACTCGGCCTGACCGTCGGAGCCGGGGCGCCCGCCGGTGAGCTCGCGGCCGCGGAGAAGTACCTCGGCGTCACACAGGCCGAGATCGAGCAGCTGTGCGTCACCGTCACCGGCCTGCTCGACGCGTCGGACGAACCGCTCGGCCCGCCCGCGATCAAGGACGCCGCCGGAGCCGCGGTGCGCAATCTCGGGGAGGCCGGCCGTAAACGAGGCACCACCACGACGTTGCCGCTCGCGCTCGGCCTGCTCCAGGCGCGCGGCGACATCCGCCGGGTCCCGGTCGACGGCAGGCTGGATCAGCAGCGTTACGGCTATGTCCGCTGGACGCCGTCCCCGCGCGGCGGACTGTCCGATATGGACACCGCGCGCACCGGGCTCGCCCGGCGGTACTTCTCGTGGGCGGCTCCGGCGTCGCTCAAGCACTTCCGCTGGTTCTCCGGTTTCACCGCGGCGAGCGCGAAGAAGATCGCGGAAGAGCTGGAGCTGGTGCCGCTCGACGGCACCGATCTGTTGCTGCCCAAGGAACTCGCGGACGAGTTCGCCGCGTTCACCGTGCCGGCGGAGCCGTCGTACGCGTTGCTCGCGGGGATCGACGGCATCCATCTTCTGCACCGCGAGATGTCGCGACTGCTCGCCGACGCCGACGTCGAACGGCCGGTGCCCGGAGGCCGGGCGGGGGAGACGCTCGGCGGGCAGGCGGATCCGCCGAGTCACGTGATCGTCGACAGGGGCCGCATCGTCGGCCTGTGGGAGTTCGACACCGAGGCCGGGAAGATCGTCCACAAATTCTTCGGCGACGAGGACGCCGCGTTGCGCGAGACGATCGCGAGGACCGAGGAATTCGTCCGTGACCAGCTGGGCGACGCCCGGAGCTTCAGCTTGGATTCGCCGAAGAGCCGGGCGTCGCGAGTGGCCGATCTCAGGCTTTCGCCTCGTTGATCAGGATGTCGACCGCCTTGTCGTTGCGGGCGGTCTGCTCCGGGATCACCGAAGCCGGCGGGTAGAAGCCGTCGATCCCGCCGTCCTTCGGGTACATCTCGAAGGTGTAGCTGAGGATCTTGTGCTTGCCCCACGCCCAGTCGTTGACGTCGCCGTCGGTGACGTACAGATCGCTGGACTGCTCCGGCGTGTAGCCGTTGGTGGCGGCCATCTGCTTGCCGACGTCGGCGAAGCGTTTCGCTTCCTCTTCGCTCAGACCCGTGTCGGTGTCGGCCTTCGTGTAGCCGTAGGGCCAGAGCACCAGTTCCGAGAAGGTGTGGAAGTCGATGTGCGTCTTGATCTGCTGCGCGCCGCCGACCACGCGGGAGTCGACGAACGCCGCGACCGCCTTGGTCTCGGGCTCGGAGAACGCCGAAGGACCGTGGTAGTCCTCGGCGGACGGGCTGTTGCTCGACCCGCCGCAGCAGTTCCACTTGTAGTCCCAGTTGCGGTTCGGGTCGGTGCCGACCGCGCTGCTGCCCGGCACGGGCTTCCGCGTCTTGCGCCAGCCCTGGTACTCGCCGCCGGTGATGTCGTACTCGGAGCCGTCCGGGTTGACGTTCGGGATCACGTAGATCTCGTGCTCGTCGACCATCTTCTTGATGGCGGGGTCGCTCGCGTACCCGCTGGTGAACCGCTGCACGATCCGCAGGCACATCTCGGTGGTGAGGTGTTCGCGCGCGTGCTGGTTGCAGGTGAAGAGGACCTCGGGCTCGTTCTCGTCCGTGCCCGCGTTGTCGCTGATCTTCAGCAGGTTCAGCTCGCGGCCTTCATACGACTTGCCGACGCTCGACAGCGTCGCGATGTCGCTGTGGTCCTTCGCGGCCTTCTGCAGCTCCGCGGTCGTTTCGGCGTAGGTGTGGTACGCCTCGTCGCCCGGCGGGAAGTCGCCCGCGACGGCCGCGGTGCCCGCCCGGCCGCTCCGTTGTTTCAGCATGCTGTCGAAGTCGCCGAGCGGCTTCAGGCCGAAGCCGTTCGCGCGCAGGGCCGCGGCCTGTCCCGGCGTGGCGACGACGGTCAGCGCGCCGCCGCGCGAACCCGCGACGTCGACGCCGGTGCGGGCGACCTCGGTGCGCTTGTCGGGAGTGGCCGCGCCCTCCACCGAGTACAGCCCTCTCGCCGGGTCGCCGGTCTGGGCGTTCGCGACGGGCGTCGTGACGGCCAGCAGGGCGAGCCCTGTGGCGGCCAAGGCGCCCCCGATGCGACGGCGTGTGGACATTTCGCCTCCGAACGATCTGGGGACAAGGTGTCGTTCACCGTCGCCGAAGTGAATCATCCACGACAACCCGACGATCGTCGTTCCCAGTTACCGTTTACGGCCAGAGGCGTTCTTTGTGCCAGGCCCCGTCCGCGCGCCGGTAGCGGAGCCGCCGGTGCCGCCGGTCGTGGCTCGCCTGCCAGAACTCCACTTCGGACGGCGTCACCAGGTAGCGGGTCCACGTTTCCGGTGCCACGCCGGGGTTCTCCTCGACCCATCGCTCCGCTTCCGCGGCCGCGCGGTCGAGGTCGGCCGGATCTTCGAGCACCTGGGACTGCCTGCCGATGAACGCCTCCACCCGGGACGCCGGCGGCCGGGCGGTGAAATCGGCCGCGGACACCTCGGGATCGGCGACCGAGACCGGGCCGCGCATCCGGATCTGGCGGCCTCGTCCCGGCCAGAAGAACGTCAGCGCGGCGAACGGATTCTTCGCCAGCTGAACACCTTTCGGGCTTTCGGAGCTCGTCGCGACCGCCCAGGTGTCGCCGTCGACGTCCTTGAGGATCACGACCCGCGCGTCCGGCACCCCGTCGGCGTCCACTGTGGACAGTGTGACGGCGTGTGGCGCCAGTACGTGTTCACCCGCCTCGTCGAGCCACTCCAGGAAAAGCTCGCGCGGGGTCGCGGGAGTGGCCTCGGTGTCGAACTCCGGAAGTTCTTCGGGGAACGAAGGCCAGCCGCGCAGCGTGCGATCCATCAGTACCCCGGCGGGCGCTGCGGCGGATAACCGGGCGCGGGCGGCGGATAGTGCGGCGGATGCTGGCCCGGCGGCGGACCCTGCGCGGGCGGCGGCCCGACCGGGTACTGCGGCTGCTGCGGTTGCCAGCCGGGCGGCGGCTGTTGCGGACCGGGAGGCGGACCGGGAGGCGGTCCGGGCGGGCCTGGTGGCATCGGCGGCTGCTGGCCCTGCGACTGCGCCCACTGCACCTGCTGATAGACCTCGGCCGGCTGCGGGAAACAGAACGTCAGCTTCGCGTTGACCGAACCCTGTACCGCCGCGCCCCACAGCTTCCCGCCGACGAACGCGTACATCTGCGCCGCCGACACGTCGACGGCCACCATGCGCGTCTCGCCGCCGAACTGGTTGCCGGATTTCGCCGACGCGGCCTGCGCGGCGTCCGGGTACACGCGGTCGCCGATCAGCCCGGCGATGACCACCGAAGCGGCCGTCCAGCCGACCGTGCCCATCACGTTCGCCCGCGCGTGCTGCGTCGCCAGCCTGGTGAAGTCGTACAACGCGGGTGCCGTCACCTCCGGGATCGCCGCGGCGACCACGCAATAGTTCATCGTCGACATCATCACGGACTCGGTGAACAGGCCCACGACGGCGGTGCTCGGGCCGATCTGGACGGTGTTCAGCCTGCCCCCGCTGCGCTGGATGCGCTCTGCCACCGCACCCAGGTACTGCTCCTTGGTGAGCACCGATGCCTCCCGAAGATTCCTCACGCAGCGCCATCGTCGCACGAAACGGCGATCTGCTTCACTGGACGCCACTATGCGACGTCTTCTGATCTTGCCGCTCGTCGTGCCGCTGCTGGCGGCCTGCGGGCCGACGGAACAGCCGCCGCCCGCGGCGAGTTCGCCCGCGCCGTCGAACACCCCGGCGCCCAGCATCCCGCCCGCCCCGGAACCCACCGGCAAGGGCCCGTGCCCGTATCTGGGCAACGAGTTCGTCTCGGACGCCAACGGGCAGAAGGTCTCCAAGGTCAAGACCTCGGCCGATCAGCCGCATCCGACCTGTTTCTTCTACGCGCTCAGCGGGAAACTGCAGCTCACCGTGCGCGTGTACGTCGGGGAACCCGCCGTGGCCAAGGCGCTGGTTGATCAGGCGGCGCCCATCGACACCTCCAACCCCGCCGACGAACCGGCGGGCTGGAAAGGCGGCTACCAACCTTCCGGCGAAGGCGCCGTTTACGCCGTCGCGAAGGGCGGGAACGCGGTAGTCGTGACCACCAACCAGAAGCAGAGCATCAAGGCACGTACGGTGGCGAAGGAGGCTATCGGTGAGCTGAAGCTCTAGGTAGTGGTATCCACACGTCAGAGTGAAGTTGATCTTGTACTACCCTGTGCCGCACGCGCGAGGTTTCGCGGGACCAGCGCGACGCCAGATCCGGCGGAGGCCGCCTTGCGGTGTGGCTCGGCGGCACAAAAGATCATTTCTCCCCATAAGACAAAAGGACAGGTTTCGTGGCTGACACCCTCAAGGAAATCTTGCTCGACTCCAGCCGTCGCCCGGCGGTCGTGAGCGACTTCGAAGGCCTCGTCGACGCCGAGGTCTCGGACAAGGGCGGCGTTTCGGGTGCCGTCGTGAAGACCGGCTTCGCCGCCGTCAAGAAGATCAAGCCGGGCATCATCCCCGCCGCCGTCGACACCCTGCTCGACGACTTCACCGTCGCCCTCGAGCCGTTCTACGGCGACTTCAAGGCCAAGGGCGGCAACGACTTCGGCGCCTACCTGGCCGGCCGCGGCGACGAGGCCTCGGACGCGCTCCTGTCGGTCACCGACTCGCGCGCCGAGAAGAGCAGCCGCGACAGCATCAAGAAGGTGTACTCGAAGCTGCGCCCGAACGGCAAGAAGAACGTCGAGGAGGCCCTGCCCCGCCTCGGCCAGCTGATCGACAAGCACGCTGCGTCCGCCTGATCTCGCGCTGACGTAAACGCGCCGAAGGGGCGTCGATCCGGTTCCCGCTCACGGGAGGTGGAGAGGCGCCCCTTCGTCATGTTCACGGTGTCGCGCCGAGCACCCGGAGCAGGCTCGTGCGCAGTGCGTCCGCGGCTTCGTCGGTGGACATCCGGCCGGAGTCGGCCTCCTCGCCGGAGGCGTGACCGAGTTTCACGGTGACCGCCACCAGCCAGCCGGTCGGCAGCCGATCGTCGAACTCGCCCGTCGCCTTGCCCCGCCGGATGACGCGCTCGAGCAGCTCGGCGACCGGTGAGTGGCGCCGCCGGTCGTCGTCCGGGTTCACCGGCAGGGAAGTGATCTTCCGGAGCAAGGCCGGATACCGCCCGGACGTGCGGCGTCCGGCTTCGATCAGCCGCACCAGTGCCTCGGCGGCCGGGCCGTCGTCGAGGTCCGCGGCGTCCATCGCGGCGACGGCCTCCTCGGTGATGCGGTCGAGTACCGCGGCCAGAAGCTCCCCTCGTGAAGGGAAATGGGCGTAGACCGTCTGTCGGGTCACGCCCGCGGTGGTGGCGATGGCTTCGACGCCCGCGTCGGGATCCGCGCCGAGGGTCTGGAGCGCCGCGTCCAGGATCGAAGCCCTGCTGCGCTGTGCGTCGGAACGCCGGTTCCGCGCCGGGGGTCGAGGCATCTCTTACACCTTGTCAGAATTGATGGCCGGTGGATATCTTACAGCCTGTAAGAGATCGTTCGTGAGGCTGGGAGCAATCATGGAACCCTTCCACGGCACAGACCCGAAGAAGTTCATCGCGGATTTCAACCTGTCCTTCCACGACGAACTGGTGAACAGCGACGAAGACGCGGGCGTGATCGTCGACCGCTATCACACGCCGGACATCGTGCAGATCGCCGACGGGCATCGGATGGACCGGGACAAGCTCATCGCGCACACCCGGCCGGTCCGCAAGAACCGGCCCACCGCGCGATGGGAGGTGCACGAAGCGGTGGCGGGCGGGGACCGGATCGCCGCCCGGAGCACCTTGTACGTGACGAATCGCAAGCGGGACCTCACGATGGAGGTGTACTTCTTCGGGGAGTTCACCCCCGACGGCCGGATGCGCCGGGGACATACGCTCACCCGCACCCTGCCCGGCGAAACGGCGACGGCATGAGCGAGAGCACCTACGCCGTGAGCGGAATGGTCTGCGGGCATTGCGCGGGATTCGTCACCGAGGAGATCGAAACCATCGCCGGGGTCACCGCGGTGGCGGTCGACGTCGAGAACGGCACGGTCACCGTGACCAGCGACCGGAAGCTCGACGTGGCCGAAGTCCGCGCCGCCGTCGAAGAGGCGGGCTACGAGCTCACCAGGACGTGAAAGGGCCGCCCGGGACCGAGAAGTGGTCCTGGGCGGCCCTTCGCGACAAGCAGAAGAGGGTGAGGCGTCAGTTCTTCTTGTCGGCGGAGCCCGCGTTCGAAGCCTGGTGCCCGTTCTTCGGAGCCGTCGGCTTCGCCGGAGCGGGACCGGAAGCGGCGGGCTTCGCCGGAGCGGGCTGTGCCGGTTTCGGAGCGGCCGCGGCCGGAGCGGCCGGCTTGGCGGGAGGAGCGGGAGGAGCGGGCGGAGCCTTCGGCGGCGCGGGCGCGACCGGCGGCTCCTGCTTGGAACGCAGGGCGTAGGCGGCACCGGCACCGACGACCGCGATACCGATCACCCACGGCCAGCGACGACGCTTGCGCGTCCCCTTCGCGGCGGTCTTCGCCTCGATGAGCGCGGCCTTGAAGTCCTTCTTCGCCGCCTTGAAGTCCTTCTTGCCCCGGCGCTTGGACTCACCGGCGGACTTCGCGGCCTGGATGGCGGCCTTGCGTGCCTTGCGGCCCGGCTTCCGCATCTCGGAAATCCTGGCCAGCGCCTCCTTACGAGCCGCCTTCGAGCTCCGCTTGAGCTCCTTGCGGGTCAGTTCCGTCTTCTTCGCGAGCTTCTTGCGCGCGCGACGGCTGGTCTTAGCGATCTCACCGGCGCTCTCGGAGAGCTTCTGCTCGGCTACCTCTACGGCGTGGGCGGTGGCTTCCTTACCCGCCTCGACAGCACGTTTGCGCAGGCCGAGCGCGCCGGCCTTCGCCGACTCGCTCACCGAATCTGCGGCCCGGGTCATGGCCTTCACCTCATCAATCGTTTTGATTCTGCTTCGTTGCTTGTAACCTATCGTGCCCCTTTTCCCCAGATCTTGCCGCAGATGGCACGATGAAGCTCGTGACTGAAAGCAAGGGATCCCTCATTGGTGGCGCGCTGAAGGCCACTCTGCACACCAACCAGGGTGACATCAACCTGAACCTGTTCCCCGACCACGCGCCGAAGACGGTCGCGAACTTCGTCGGGCTCGCCGAGGGCAGCAAGGAGTACACCCAGCCCAACGCGCAGGGCACGAACTCGGGCCCGTTCTACGACGGGTCGATCTTCCACCGCGTCATCGACGGCTTCATGCTGCAGGGCGGCGACCCGACCGGCACCGGCCGCGGCGGCCCCGGCTACAAGTTCGGCGACGAGTTCCACCCGGAGCTCCAGTTCTCCAAGCCGTACCTGCTGGCCATGGCCAACGCCGGACCCGGCACCAACGGCTCGCAGTTCTTCATCACCGTCGCGCCGACGACGCACCTGAACTTCAAGCACACCATCTTCGGCGAGGTCGCGGACCAGGCTTCCCGCGACGTCGTCGACGCGATCGGCCGCACGGCGACCGGTCCGGCCGACCGTCCGCTGCAGGACATCGTCATCGAGAAGGTCAGCATCAGCCGCTGATCGCAGAGCCTGTCACTGGGGATTTCGGTAGGTTGGTGGCATCGTGAGCCAACCACCGAATCCCCAGTACCAGCAGGCAGCCATGCCCGGCTGCTGGTGGCACCCGAACCGGCCGACCGGGCTGAGCTGTTCACGCTGCGAGCGTCCGGCCTGCCCGGATTGCCTGCGCGAAGCCGCCGTGGGCTTCCAGTGCACGGACTGTGTCCAGGCGGGCCGCCAGCAGGATCGCGCCCAGCAGAGGCAGTACCGCGACGCCGGCTACGGCTCGCGCACGCTCGCGGGCGCCCAGCCCGTTCGGACGGCTGTCGTGACGCCGGTCCTGCTGGCGCTCAACGTCCTCATCTTCCTCATCACGGTCGTCCAGTCCGGCAGCCTCGCGAACAACAACTTCTCGGAGCTGTTCCAGTACGGGCAGCTGTGGAATCCCGCGACGCTGGCAGGCGACGAGTGGTGGCGGATCCTCACCTCGGGCTTCCTGCAGTACGGCCTGCTGCACATCGCGAGCAACGCGTTCTCACTGTGGTTCGTGGGGCGCCCGCTGGAGACCGCGCTCGGCCGCGTCCCGTTCACGGTGCTCTACTTCGTCTCCCTGCTCGGCGGCTCGGCCGCGAACCTGGTCTTCAGCGACCTCGACGCCGTCCCGGTGGTCGGCGCGTCCGGCGCCATCTTCGGGCTCATCGGCGCGTACACGGTCATCGTCATCAAGCTGCGGCTCAATCCGACCTGGCTGCTGGTGATCCTCGGCCTGAACGTCTTCATCACCTTCCAGGTGCCCGGTATCTCCATCCTCGGGCACGCCGGCGGGTTCGTCGCGGGGCTCCTGGCCACCTTCGCGCTGCTGTACGCGCCGGACAAGAACCGGCTGAAATGGCAGCTCGGCGGGATCGCGATCGTCGTGGTGGCGATGATCGGGCTCGTCGTCTGGAAGGACTCGCAAACGATCTCCGCGACCTGCGAGCTCACCACCAGCCGAGGCGTGCCCTCGTACGCCTGTTACCCGGAGTAGCCGTCGGGTGGTCACGCCACGTTCGCCTTACCCGACTACTACGACAACGCCTGACCCTTGAGGGCGGTGAGGACGTCCAGCACGTCGCGGGGGTCCTCGCCGAGGTCGATCCGGCCGAACACCAGCAGGTGATCGCCGGATTCGACCTCCAGGGTCACACTGTCCCGGCCGAGCCGTCGCGTGGTGCGCAGCCGGAGCCGGGCTTCGGTCCAGGAGTAGCGGTGCGCCCCGCCGACGGTCCTGGCCAGGAGTCCGCCTGGCCCGGCGGCCAGCCGGGGACGGAGCAGGGTGCCGTGCAGCGCGAGAGCGCCCACGGACAGCATCGCGACCCCGGTCAGGACGGTGCCGCCGACGTCGCCGCCGATGGCCAGCCACAGCACGCCTGCCAGCAACAACAGGGTGATCACCCAGGCCACTACCACAACGTTCTGCTGGGGCGCCCACGAGGTGGGGTAGTTATCCACAGGGGTTATCCACACTGGGGATGAGTCACACCGGTGTAATTCGGCGTCAAGCCGCCATCCGGGGTAATGCTCACCGCCACCGCATCGTCATGAGCAACCCGGCGATCATCAGCACGAAACCGATGGCGAAGTTGGTGTTGCCCAGATCCGCCATGAAGGGGATCTTGTCGCCCGCGATGTAGTTGACGACCAGCCACAACAGGCCGATCAGCATGAGGCCGAACATCACGATCTTGTAGAACAGGTTCGACGGGCCCGCCGCCTTGACCTTCACCGGCGTGCGGCGATCGGTCGGCGGGGTGTACGCCGTCTTCTTGCGGACCTTGGACTTCGGCATCGTGTTCCTCGCGTACTGTTCGGCTTCCCTGGTGGCGATGACCCGCTTTCGGGTGCGCAACCAGCGCCACGTGCACACGTTAACGTAAACGAGCGCCGCTGGGCACCGTCCGGGACCGGTCGATTTCCCGCACTGTGACAATGGTGTCACACACGGTTCGGCAGTGGCTTCGTTCGAGACTTAGGAGCTTTGCGTGGCTGAGCGGGAAGAGCCGGGCGGGGACCGACGGCGGTACTCCGAACGACCACCCGGCGGAGGCCGTCCGGCCCCCCGGCGTAGGCCGGAGGACGCAATTCCGCCGCGTCGTGCCCCGGGAGAGGCGCCTCGACGGCGGCCGCAGGACGGCAGGGCGTACGACGGACCTCCGCCGCGCCGCCGGAGCGACGCGCCACCGCCGCGCCGTCGTCCCGTGCCGCCGCCGGGGTCGAACGAAGAGACGGTCGTCTTCGAACCGGTCGGCGGTGGCACCGCGACCGAGGAACGTCCGCCACCGCGTGAGCTCGGCAAGGGCGGCGTCGCCATCCGGACCGTCGGCGAGCTCCTCATCACCGCGGGCCTCGTGGTGCTGCTGTTCATGGTCTACGAGGTCTACGTGACGGACCTCTTCTCCGCGGGCAAACAGTCCGAGGCCAGTTCCGAGCTGGACGGCGAGTGGGGCAAGGACCGGAAGCTGCACCCGGACCTGGTCGACGGGAAGGCGTTCGCCAGGATCCACATCCCGGTGTTCGGCGCCGACTTCAACTTCACCATCCAGGAAGGCACCACCGAGGCGGCGCTCGAAGTCGGCCCCGGCCACTACAAGGGCACGGCGCTGCCGGGCGAGCCGGGCAACTTCGCCATCGCGGGCCACCGGGTCGGCAAGGGCGCGCCGTTCAACGACCTGGACAACCTCACCTCGTGCGACCAGATCATCATCGAGACGCAGACCGACTTCTACATCTACAAGGTGCTGCCGTACAAGGACGAGGTCGAAGGCTGGGCGGAGGGCAAGGGCGCGCAGCCGAAGTGCAAGAACGTCGGGACGCTGCGCAACCCGAACGCCGCCGACGGCGGCCCCTACGGCGAGACCAACGGCCGCCGTATCGTGTTCCCGACCAAGGGCGACACGGTGAACCCGGTGCCGTACAAGGACCCGGAGATCCTGCCGAAGGCCGATCAGGTCTCACTGCTCACGCTGACGACATGTCACCCGAAGTTCTCGGCCAAGGAACGGCTCATCATCCACGCGGTGCTGGCCCAGCAGGTGCCGAAGAACCAGGTCGGCACCTACGCCGAACTCCTGCCCAAGATCTCGGAGGCGCGCTGATGTACGGCTGGATCTGGCGCAAGCTGCCAGGCCCCTTCGCGGTGAAACTGGCGACGGCGGTCGTGCTGGCGCTCGGGATCGTGGCGCTGCTGATGTTCGTCGTCTTCCCGTGGCTGGAGCCCCGGCTCTGGTTCAACGAGGTTTCGGTCCAGTAGACGTGCGATTCGGGGTCTTTCTCGTCTCCGGCCGGTTTCCCGGCCAGGAGGACGCCGATGTGCTGCGCCGGTCGGTCGACGCCGCCGTCGCCGCGGAACGGGCCGGGTTCGACGACGTGTGGTTCGCCGAGCATCACTTCATGCCGTACGGCGTCTGCCCGTCCGCGATCACCCTCGCCGCGCACGTGCTCGGCCGCACCGAGCGGATCGCCGTCGGCACCGCGGTGAGCGTGCTGTCCGTCGCGCATCCGGTGGCGCTCGCCGAACAGTGGTCGCTGCTCGACGCCGTGTCCGGCGGGCGGCTGCGGATCGGCGTCGGGCGCGGTGGGCCCTGGCAGGACCTGGAGGTCTTCGGCACCGGCGCGTCCCGCTACGAAACGGGGTTCGAGGAGAGCCTCGACCTGATGCTCGCGGCGATGACGTCGAAGACGGTCTCGGCCGACGGGGAGCACTTCCGGTTCCGTGAGGTGCCGATGGTGCCGCGGCCGGAACGCGCCCCGCGTCCGGTGGTGGCCTGCGGCGACGCCGGCTCGCGGGCGGTGCGGCTCGCCGCCGATCGCGGGCTGCCGATGCTGCTCGGGCTGCACACCGACGACGACGGCAAAATCGAAACCCTTGCCGCGTACGGGGATTCCGCCGCCGAGCACGTGTCGACGGTGATGTGCCAGGTCGGGGACGACGCGCTGGACGTCGTGCGGTCCGCGTTGCCCGGTTCCCTGAAAGAGGGCTTCGCCGGGCACGTGTACCTCGACGGCAGACAGGGCCTGGACAAGGACCCGGTGGCCTATACCGATCGACTGTGCGAGATGCACCCGATCGGCGGAGTGGAGTACTGCGTCGACAGGCTGGGGACGAGCATCCGGCGTACCGGGGTCTCCCACGTGATCATGATGGTGGAAGCGTCCGGTACGCCGGAGGGAACGCTCGAGAACATCGCGCGGATCGGGGAAGAAGTGCTACCCGCGTTGCGCCGCGGCTAGCAGTCGCGGAGTTCCGGGCTCTGGTTCAGCAGCTGGCCGCGGGCCGAGACGAACGCGCGGTAGCGGTCACTGTCCACTTGGGACTTCTTGAACACGGCGACGCGGTGGCAGTTCTGGAACGCCAGCTTCACGCCGAAGTGTCGTTCCAGCCCGCCGCGGATGGCGTCCGAGGCCAGCGCCCGCAGCAGCTGGCCGCGTTCGGCCTCGCTCGGGGGCGGCGTCTCGTTGTCGGCGAACCCGTCGGCCGCGCCCTCGGCCTCCGCGATGACGCCGGTGATCACGGTCCAGGCGTAGGGCAGGGACTCCCGGACACAGGCGACGAACTCGGCGTCGGAGACCTCCCCGCGCTCGGCCTTCTCCAGCAGCGCGGGCGATACATCCAGAGACATCGAACCTCCGAGAGAGACACGGTGAACATGGGCCGTCTACCTGACTACCCACCCGCGGCCCGAGCCACAAGAGAAAACGATCATCATCACCACTTTGGCGGAAGCCGTCGTCACTCCCAGCGAAAAAGCTTCGCCGCCACGACACAACTGCCCACCGCGAAAGCCGCCAGAACGGCGAGTTGCAGCGGCTGCGCGCCGGTACCGGTCCAGGCGTCTTCGAGGGCTTTGACGCCCGGCGGGATGTACGCGCCGATGTCGCGGATGGCCTCCGGAAGCAAGGGGCGCGGCAGGTAGACGCCGCCGAGGAACATGATCGGGAGGTAGGCGATCAGCGCGATGCCGCCCGCGGCGCGGCTGGTCTTGGCGACCGAGGCGGCGATCAGCCCGAGGCCGAAGATCGCGGTCGTGCCGAGGACGAATGTCAGCAGGAAACCGAGCGGGTGACGAGGGGTGGGGACGTCGAAGACGGCGCCCGCCGTCACGAGGAGGATGCCGACCCCGCCGATCGTCACGGTGACGTTGATGATCAGCTGCGCCACCAGCAGCTGGGCCGGGTGCACCGGAGTGGTGGCGAAGCGGCGGAGGATGCCCTGTTCGCGGTAGGAAGCGATGATCCCGGGGATCGCTTGCAGGCCCATCATGGCGATGGTGAGCACGACCATCGACGGCACCCAGGCGTCGAGGAAGCGCAGGCCCGTCGGTGTTTCGCTGTCCGCGCGGATGGCGGGAATGGCGCCGAGGACGGCCGTGATGGCCGTCGGGAGGACGAGCCCGCCGATGACGAAACCGGGTGTGCGGAGGGCGAGTTTCGTTTCGGTGATGGTGATCTTGGCTAGTGTGTTCATTTGTCGTCTCCTGGCTCAGTCGCGGCCGGTCAGGGTCACGAAGGCATCGTCCAAAGTGGATTTACCGGCGCGGTCGCGGAGTTCGGCCGGGGTGCCGGTGGCGGCCACGCGCCCGGCGTCGAAGATCGCGAGGCGGTCGCAAAGGCGTTCGGCCTCGTCCATGAAATGCGTGACGAGCAGGACGGTGACACCGGTGTCGCGCACGGCCTCGACGAGCTTCCAGGTGTCGCGGCGGGCATGCGGGTCCAGTCCGGTGGTCAGTTCGTCGAGGACGGCGACCTCGGGGCGGCCGACCAGCGCGAGCGCGATCGAGACGCGCTGTTTCTGCCCGCCGGAAAGCTTGCCGAAGTACTTGTCCCGTTGCCCGGTGAGGCCGAGTTTCGCGAGCAGGTCGCCGGTGTCGGCGGGGTTCGCGTAGAAGGACGCGTAGAGGTCGAGCGCCTCGTGGACCTTGATCTTGTCCGGCAGCCGGCTCTCCTGGAGCTGCGAGCCGAGGCGCTGCCGCAGGGCGTTGTGGTCCTTGCCGGGGTCGAGGCCGAGGACCGACATGGTGCCGGAGTCCGGTGTGCGCAGTCCCTGGAGGCATTCGACCGTGGTGGTCTTGCCCGCGCCGTTGGTCCCGAGGATCCCGAAGATCTCGCCCTGTTCCACGTGGAACGAAACGTCGTCGACCGCGACGTGCTCCCCGTACGTCTTGCGGAGGTTGGTGACTTCGATGAGTGGCATGCGAAAAACGCTATGGCGCAACGGACTTGGCCAGAATGGCGCTGAACCCACAGCTGGGGTGGGGCTGGACCCACCCTGATCGAGGGCCTGTGGTCACTGTGCCGGGCCGCGGCGGTGGGGAAGACTTCGTCGCATGATCCGCACCTACCTCACCTCCGTGCGCCGGGGCTTCGTGCTCGCGGGTTTGGCACTGGTGAGCTGGCTGGACCTGCTGCTCGAACTGGTGGGTTTCTGCCTGCTCTGTGTCGGCCTGGTCTTCGCCTACACCCTCGCGCTCGAAGGGACGCGTCCGCGTGCCGCGCTCACCCGTCGCCTGGCCGGACGCTGGTGCGGTGTCGAGGTCGAATCGCCCTATCGGCCGGCGCCGCCCGAACCGGAACGCGAGCGCGACGGCTGGTATCGCGACGGGAACAGCCTGTTCAAACGGTCGTGGTTCATCCGGTGGACCAAACGATTCGAATGGATCTCCGACGATCCGGCGACCGGCCGCGACCTCGGCTGGCAGCTGTGGAATCCGCTCGCGGGCCTGCTGCTGATGCCCGCCGTTCTGCTGGCCGGGCCGCGCGCGCTCCGGCTCTACGGGAAATGGACGCGCTGGTGGCTCGGGCCCCGCCCGGCTCGCACCGGGGACGGCTGGGTCCAGACGAGGCTGAAGGCGCTCGGGTTCCAGCTGGGCCTGTTCGGGCTTTCGGCCGCGCAGCTCGGGATGGCGATCCCGACGCTGCTGGCCCTGATCTGGCCGGCGCCGCTGTTCCCGGCGATGGTCGTCGCCGGTCGTTCGGTGACCGACACCCTGCGCCGCGAGGCCAAGAACTGGACCGGCGTGCGGATCGATCGCCCGTATCTGCCGGAGCCGTCGTTCCCCGTGCCGCGTGCGGACGGGATGTACCGGCACGGACGGCAGCTGTACGACACACCGTGGTGGCCGGCGCGGCTGGCCCGTTTGCGCTGGGCGTTGCGTGACCGCGCGACCTGGCGCGACCTTGCGGGCGCGATGGCCAATTCCGTGGTGCTGGGGCTGCTGGCGGTGCCGACGGCGGCGCTGGTGTTCGGCGGTATCTGTGGCGTGGTGGCGCTGTGGGTCTTGCGGCCGTTCGGGCAAGCGCTCGCACTGACTCCCGTCGCCGTGGCGGCGATCGTCGCCGGACTGGCCGTGGCGCCATGGCTCGCCCGCTCGGGAGCGCGTTTCGCGAAGCTGCTTCTCGGGCCGACAGAGGCTTCGCGGCTGGGGCAGCGTGTCGAGCGGTTGAAGCAGACGCGGACCGACGCGTCGGTCGCGCAGGCCGCCGAGCTGCGGCGCATCGAGCGGGACCTGCACGACGGCGTCCAGTCGCGGCTGGTCGCGATGGGCATGAAGCTGGGCGCGGTCGAAGCGCTGATCGACAGCGACCCGGCCGCGGCGAAACGGCTGGCCGCCGAGCTGCGGCAGACGTCGTCCGAAACGCTGACCGAGTTGCGGCTGCTGGTGCGCGGGATTCACCCGCCGGTGTTGTCCGAGCGCGGGCTCGGTGACGCCGTGCGCGCGATGGCGCTCGACAGCCCGCTGCGGGCTTCGGTGAACGGCACCCTGCCTCGGCTGGAGCAGCCCGCGGAGGCGTGCGCGTACTTCGCGGTCAGCGAGTTGCTTGGCAACGCCGCGAAACACGGCGAGGCGCGGCGAGTGTCGGTCGAACTGGGTTACGACGACGGTCTGTTGCGGATCGAGGTGACCGACGACGGCAAGGGCGGCGCGAACGCGGCGCGGGGGAGCGGGATCCGCGGGATCGAACGCAGGCTCGGCGCCTTCGACGGTACTTTTGCTCTGACCAGCCCGCCCGGCGGGCCGACGAAGGCGATCATGGAGATCCCGTGCCAGCTCGACCCCGATGCGTCGTCGCCGAGGACCAGTACCTCCTCCGAGACGGCTTGACGCATTTGCTGACCGCGCACGGTTTCGACGTCGTCGAGGCGGTGGGCACCGGACCGGAACTGGAGCGGGCGCTGCGCACGCACCGGCCCGACGTCTCGGTCGTCGACGTCCGGATGCCGCCGACGCTCACCGACGAAGGACTCCAGGTCGCGTTGGCCGTGCGGCGCGATATCCCCGGATTGCCGATTCTCGTTCTGTCTCAACATGTCGAGCAGCTCTACGCGCGGGAACTCCTGGCCGACGGGGCAGGCGCGATCGGCTACCTGTTGAAGGACAGGGTGTTCAACGCGGACCAGTTCATCGACGCGGTGCGGCGAGTGGCGGGCGGCGGCACCGCGATGGATCCCGAGGTGATCGCGAAACTGGTGGCGGGCAACGCGTCCGACCCGCTTTCCGCGCTGACCCCGCGCGAACGCGAGGTGCTCGGGCTGATGGCCGAAGGCTGCTCCAACGCCGCCATCGCTTCGCGGCTGCACTTCAGCGAGGGAGCGGTCGGGAAGCACACCGCGAACATCTTCGCGAAGCTCGGCATCGTCGCCTCGGACGACACCAACCGCCGGGTGCTCGCGGTCCTGGCTTACCTCGGAACGCCGTGAAGGCCCCCTTCCCTCGACTCAGCCGAGGGAAGGGGGCCTTCACGCGCAGTTGTTCAGCCTCGCGAGATGCGGGTCATTTCGTCGCGCTCCACGACCTTGACGCGTTCCCGGCCGTGCGGGACGCCCAGCGCCTTCTCGTGGGCGTCGAGCTTGCCCCAGCCTTCCCAGGTGGTGAAGGGAACGCCGCGTTCGGTCAGGAAGCCGAGGATCGCGTCGGGGTCCTCGACGGACGGGGCCGTGAGGTTGTCGGCGTCGGCCAGCAGGCTCGCGATGGTTTCGGCCGCGTCGCCCTTGGTGTGGCCGATGAGGCCGACCGGACCGCGTTTGATCCAGCCGGTCACGTAGACGCCCGGCACCTGCTCCTCGTCGATGTCCAGCACCCGGCCGGCCTGGTTCGGCACGGTCCCGGTGGTGTGGTCGAACGGGATCTCCGGCAGATGCGACGACAGGTAGCCCACCGCGCGGTAGACGGCCTGGACGTCCCAGTCGTGGAACTCGCCGGTGCCGCGCACGTTGCCGTCACCGGTCAGTTCGGTGCGCTCGGTCCGCAGGCCGGTCACCTTGCCGTCCTCGCCGACGATCTCGCACGGCGAGTGCAGGAAGTGCAGGTGCAGCCGCTTCGGCCGGTCGCCCTGGTCGCGGATCGCCCACTCCTGAAGCGTCTTCACGACCATGTCGATCTGCTTCGACGCCCGCAGCGCGGCGATGCTGCCCTCGTCGAACTCGATGTCCTCGGGGTACACGATGACCTCGACGTTCGGCGAGTGATCCAGCTCCCGCAGCTCCAGCGGCGTGAACTTCGCCTGAGCCGGGCCGCGGCGGCCGAACACGTGCACGTCGGTGACCGGGCTGGCCTTCAGGCCCTGGTAGACGTTGTCCGGGATGTCGGTGCTGAGCAGCTCGTCGGCGGTCTTCGCGAGGATCCGCGCCACGTCGAGCGCCACGTTCCCGACGCCGAGCACCGCGACCGAGGTCGCGTTCAGCGGCCAGGTGCGCGGCACGTCCGGATGCCCGTCGTACCAGGAGACGAAGTCGGCGGCGCCGTAGCTGCCGTCGAGGTCGATCCCGGGGATGTCGAGCGCGCGGTCGGCCATGGCGCCGGTCGAGAAGATCACCGCGTCGTAGAACTGGCGCAGGTCGTCGAGCTTCAGGTCGGTCCCGTAGTCGACGTTGCCCAGCAGCCGTATGTTCGGCTTGTCGAGCACCTTGTGCAGGGCGGTGACGATGCCCTTGATCCGGGGGTGGTCGGGCGCGACGCCGTACCGGATCAGCCCGAACGGCGCCGGCATGCGCTCGAACAGGTCGATCGTCACGTCAGCGTCGGACTTGTCGAGGATGTCGGCGGCGTAGATGCCGGCCGGACCGGCACCCACGATGGCTACACGAAGAGAACGGCTCACTCCTACCACGGTAAGTTAGGCAGCCCTAACAATCATTGTGATCTGGCGTACGGTCCACCTGGTGGGAGCCGCTAAGCTGGCCACATGCGCGTGCTCGTCGTCGACAACTACGACAGTTTTGTCTACAACCTGGTCCAGTATCTGGCCCAGCTCGGCGCCGACTGCACCGTCTGGCGTAACGACGTGGTGGACATCGACAAGCTCGGCGAGTTCGACGCGGTCCTCGTCTCTCCCGGCCCCGGAACCCCGGAACGCGCTGGTCAGAGCATGGACGTCATCCGCAAATGCGCCGAGAAGCGCATCCCGATGCTCGGCGTCTGCCTCGGCCATCAGGCCCTCGGAGTCGTCTTCGGCGCCACCGTCGACCGCGCCCCGGAACTGCTGCACGGCAAGACCAGTCAAGTCCACCATTCGGGCGACGGAGTGCTCGCCGGGCTCCCCGCGGAATTCACCGCCACGCGGTACCACTCGCTGACCGTTTTGCCGGAAACCATCGACGAGACCGTGTTCGAGATCACAGGCCGCACCGAGTCCGGTGTCGTGATGGGCATGCGGCACCGCGAGCTGCCGCTCGAAGGCGTCCAGTTCCACCCCGAGTCCGTGCTCACCCAGGGCGGGCACCGGATGCTCGCGAACTGGATGGCCGCGGCCGGGCACCCGGTCCCCGACGCCACGGTCAACGAGCTCGAACAGGCGACCCGCGCGCTGCAGAAGGCCGCTGCTGCGTGACCTCGCTGATCCGGCTCGAAGGAGTCGGTAAGCGCTACGGCCGCGGCGAACCCGTGCTCACCGGCGTCGACCTCGACGTTCCGGCGGGGCGCGTGCTCGGCGTCCTCGGCTCGAACGGGTCGGGGAAGTCGACGCTGCTCAGGATCCTCGCGGCACTCTCCCGGGAGACCTCGGGAACCGTCGTGGGCGATCCGCGTGTCGGCTACCTGCCGGACCGCTTCCCGGCGGGGCAGCGGATGAGCGCCAGGGCGTACTTGCGGCATATGGCCCGCATCGACGGCCATGTCGACTTGTCGGCGATCGATCCCCTGCTGGACCGATTGGCGCTGGTCGGCGGCCCGGACGCGCCCTTGCGGACACTGTCGAAGGGCAACGCCCAGAAGGTCGGCCTCGCCCAGGCCGTCCTCGCCGAGCCGGACCTGCTGATCCTCGACGAGCCCTGGTCCGGTCTCGACGTCGAAGCGCACACCGTGCTCGGCGAACTCGTCGCCGAGACCAAGGAACGGGGCGCGAGCGTGGTCTTCACCGACCACCGGGCCTCCGTCGTGCACGCCCACGCCGACGACGTCTACCGGATCGACGACGGCGTCCTGACCCGTGTCGAAACAAGAGCCGAAAACGCGACAAGGATCGTGCTTCACGGACCCGGCGGCGATTGGTCTTCGGAACCTGGCGTGAGCCACGTCGTGGCCGAGGACGGGAAGGTCGTCCTGACGGTCGAAGCCGGGCACGCCGACGCGGTCTTGCTCCGCGCGCTCAACCGCGGCTTTTCGGTCCGGGAGGTGGCGCCGTGCTCGCCATGACCCGCTACTACCTCGCGCTGCTCGGCCATTCCCAGCGCTACCTGCCCGCGATCCTCGCGTACATCGCGGTGAACACCGTGCTCTACACGGATCCGAAGTCGCCGCTGCTACCGCAGTACGGGATCAGCGCGGGTTCGCTCCTGGTGGTCTCGTGCTGGCTGACCATCGCGATGCTCGACGTCGAAGACCCGGTGCAGCGGCTGGTGACCTTCAGCCACGCACGACGCTGGCGGTCGGTTCTCGGCGGCGCCACGCTGGCCGTCTTCGGCTGCGCGGCCGTGCTGATCCTCGTGACGGTGCTGTGGTCGGGCCTGCGTTCAGGCGGCTTCCCGATCGGCGCGCTCGCCCTCGGGACGGCTGCGCACGCGCTGTGCGCGCTGTTCGGGATCGCGATCGGCCTGCCGTGTTCGCGGCTGCTGGTCCCGCGCGTCGGCTGGTCCGTCCTGGCCGCGATCTTCGCCCTCGCGGCGGTGCTCCTGGTGAAATGGCTGCCGCTGGCCAACCCGCTGCTGCGGGCCTTGACCTCGCAACAACCACTGACCGGCCCGTTCGTGGTGGCCGTCGTGGCGGCGGTGGCCGCCTTGCTGCTGAGCGCCACGGCCGTCGGGTATCTGCTCCGGCGCAACGCCTGATGCCGCGGCTCATCGTGCTCAACGGTCCGCCCGCCTGCGGGAAGTCGACCCTCGCCCGGCTGTACGCCGAAGACCATCCGCTGACGCTGAACCTCGACATCGACCGGCTCCGCGGCCTGCTCGGCGCCTGGCGCGAGAACGCCGCGAAAGCCGGGACGCTCGCCCGCGACCTCGCCGTGAGCGCCGCTCGCACCCAGCTGCTCGCGGGCCACGACGTGATCGTCCCGCAATTCCTCGGCCGCGCCGATCTCCTCGAACGGCTCGAAACGCTCGCCGTCGAAACGGCCGCTGAGTTCCACGAGATCGTCCTCCTCGACACCAAGGACAACGTGCTCCGGCGGTTCGCCGAACGCACACGCGCGGCGGCGGAGCCCGAACACGTCGAGGCGCACGAGATGCTGGGCGGGCCAGAACGGCTGGCGGAGATGTACGACCGGCTCGTGGCGCTCATCGCCACGCGACCGAAGGCGGTCGTGGTGCGGACGAGCGCCGGACGGATCACGCAGGCTTACCAGGGACTGCTGCGCGGCCTGACGTCCTGATGAGGGGTGGTCTTGCGATGGGGTCGTGAGTGATAAAGAGCGTTCTAACCCTCTTTATCACTCACGACATGTGGACAGTCGTGGCCGCGCCCGGACTCAGCGCAAAAGGGCCCCGCACGAAACCGTGCGGGGCCCTGCTCACGTCAGCGCTGGATCACGGAGGCGGGAAGAGCCGCGAGCTCGACGTCGTCGACGTTTCGTCGCCTTCGACGATGAACAGCGTGATCGGCGCGTTCTTCGCGACCTTCGAACCGGCCTGCGGGTTGGTCTTGCTGACCTTGCCCGCCTGATCCCGGTCACCGTTCTTGTCGGCCTGCGTGTCCAGCTGACCGTTCCAGCCCAGCTGCTGCAGCTGCCGCGTCGCCTGATCTTCGGTCATGCCCTTCAGGTTCGGCATGTCGAAGGTCTCCTGGTTGCCGTTCGACACCGACAGCTTGACCACGCTGCCGACCGGCAGCTTGCCGCCGTTCGGGGTCTGGTCGATCACGGTGCCCTTGGGCTGGTCGGAGTCCACGTTGGTGACCTGCGGGGTGAACCCGGCCGCCTTCAACCCGGCTTCGGCCTCGGCCTGAGTCTTGCCCTTGTAGTTCGGGACCGTCTTCAGTTCCTTGCCCTTGCCGACCGTGATGTCGACCTTCGAGCCCTGGTCCACCTCGGCCTGCGCGCTCGGGTTCTGCGACATGACCTTGCCGGCCTGGTTCGTGTCTTCGGTCTCTTCCTCGGTGGTCGCGCCGAGCTTCAGACCGGCCTGGGTCAGCGCGGCCGTGGCCTCGGCCACGGTCTTGCCCTTGAGGTCCGGGGTCTTGACCTTCTCGGGCTTCGCGCCGACGGTCAGCGTGATCTTGTCCGTGGTCGGCGTCACCTGGCCCTCGGCCGGGTTGATCGCGATGACCTTGTCGATCATGTTCTCGTCGCAGGCGGGCAAACCGTTGACGGCTTCACCGGTGCAGGGGATCTTCTTGGTGGGCTCGAACGAATTGAACCCCGCACCCCGGAGTGTGTCCTTCGCCGAGGCCTCGGACTGACCCGTGACCTTCGGGATCGCCTTGCTTTCGGCGCTGTCGCTGTTGAAGGCGTTCGACAGCCACATGATCAGCAGCACCACGGCGGCCAGCGAGACCACGAGACCGGCGATGAGCCAGGCCCGGCGCTTCTTCTTCGCGGCCGGGTCTTCGTCTTCGTCCTCGTACTGGTCGTAGCGCGGCGGCACCCGGCGGTCGGAGTCCATGACCTGGGTGCGCTCGTCCTCCGACATCACCATCGGCGCGGCGGGGCGCTGACCGGACAGCGTCCGGACCAGGTCCGAACGCATCTCCGCGGACGACTGGTAGCGGTTCGCCGGGCCCTTCGCGAGCGCCTTGAGCACGACGGCGTCGAGCTCGGGCGCCACGGCCGGGTTCACCGACGACGGCGGGTTCGGGTCTTCCCGGACGTGCTGGTACGCCACCGCCACGGGCGAGTCGCCGGTGAAGGGCGGCTCGCCGGTGATGAGTTCGTACAGCACGCAGCCGGCGGCGTAGACGTCGGAACGCGCGTCGACGGACTCACCGCGGGCCTGCTCCGGCGAGAGGTACTGCGCCGTGCCGATCACCGCGGCGGTCTGCGTCATCGCGGACTGCCCGTCGTGCATGGCGCGCGCGATGCCGAAGTCCATCACCTTGACGGCGCCGTTCTTCGTGATCATCACGTTCGCCGGTTTGACGTCGCGGTGCACGATGCCGTGCCGGTGCGAGAAGTCCAGTGCCGCGCAGACGTCGGCCATGACCTCCATGGCCCGCTTCTGCGACATCGGGCCTTCGGTCTTCACGATGTCGCGCAGAGTCCGTCCTTCGACGTACTCCATCACGATGTAGGGCAGCGGGCCGAACTCGGTGTTCGTCTCGCCGGTGTCGTAGACGGCGACGATGGCCGGGTGGTTCAGTGCCGCCGCGTTCTGTGCCTCGCGACGGAATCGTTCTTGGAACTGGGGATCCCGCGCCAGGTCGGCACGCAGGATCTTGATCGCCACCTCCCGGCCCAGGCGCACGTCGTGGCCGTGGTGGACCTCGGACATGCCTCCGTAGCCGAGCGTCTCGCCCAGCTCGTAGCGGTTGCTGAGCAGTCTTGGTGTGCTCATCTCTGCGTGCCGTTCCATTCCGTCCAAGGTTTGCTGCTCATCATTCCTGGATTCGCCTGTCCGGCCGGCTCCTCGGTGCCGCCCTCCGTCGGAACCGCGGGGTACGCGGATGTCGGCGGAGGACCTTCGGACTTCTTACCCGGAGCCGGCACGTGTTCACTCGTTTCCACGCCGCCCGACTGCGGTCCGTTGCCCGAACCGACCAGTCTCACGATGAGGAAGGCCCCTGCCACCAGTACTGCGATCAGGATCACCGCGAGCAGCAGCCACCAGCCCCATTGTGGCCGTCTGCCGGGCAGACGGCGGACCGCCATGGGTGGCGGTCCGGTCACCGGGTGCATCGCGGGATGCGACGCGGGCCCCACGGCCACCATCGGGTTCGGCGGCGAGTGCGGGCCGGGCTGCATCACCGGCTGCCCCGTGGAGTACGCCACGTTGACCAGCCCCGACGGGGTCGGCAGGGGCAGCCCCGCGCGGACCGCTGCGACAGCGGCCGCGAACTCGCCGCCGCTGTTGTACCGCTGTCTCGGATCCTTGATCAGGGTCGCTTCGATCACCGCGCGGGCACCCGGCGGCACGTCCGGCGGCAGCGGCGGCGGGAGGTCGCGGATATGCATCATCGCGACCGTCACCGCGTTCTCCGAGAGGAACGGCCGGTGCCCGGTGAGGCATTCGTAGCCGCACACGGCCAGCGAGTAGACGTCGCTCGCGGGTTCGGCGTTGTGCCCGAGCGCCTGCTCGGGGGCGATGTAGTGGGCGGTGCCCATCACCATGCCGGACCTGGTGACCGGGGCTGCGTCGGCGGCCTTCGCGACGCCGAAGTCGGTGATCTTCACCTGGCCGGCCGGGGTCACCATGATGTTGCCCGGTTTGACGTCGCGGTGCACGAGACCGGTTTCGTGCGCGGCCTGCAGCGCGTTACCGGCCTGCTCCAGGATGTCCAAGGTGCGCTCGGCGTTCAGCCGTCCTTCGCGGGTGATGATCGCGGCCAGCGGATCGCCTTCGACCAGCTCCATCACCAGATACGCGATCGACAGCTCGTCCGCGACCGTCTCGCCGTAGTCGTGCACCGCGGCGATGCCGGGGTGGTTCAGCGACGCGGTCATCCGCGCCTCGGTCCGGAACCGGTGCAGGAACTCGGCGTCGCCGGACAGCTCCGCCTTGAGGATCTTGACCGCGACCGTCCGGTCCAGCCGCGTGTCACTGGCCTGCCAGACCTCGCCCATCCCGCCGACGGCGATCCGGTTCGTCAGCTTGTACCGGTCGGCCAGCAGCTGACCCGAGGACAGCATCCGCTATCCACCCCCGAGCATGGCGTTGACGGCGGCGCGGCCGATCTCCGCGGCCACGGTGCCACCGGTCGCTTCGAGCCCGCGGTTACCCCCGGATTCGACGATCACCGAGACGGCGATCTTCGGGTCCATGGCCGGCGCGAACCCGGTGTACCAGGCGTGCGGCGGGGTGTTCTTCGGGTCGTTGCCGTGCTCGGCGGTGCCGGTCTTGGAGGCGATCTGGATGTCGCCTCGTTTGCCCGCACCCTTCGTGTTCTCCTCCGACGCCAGCATCATGTCGCGCAGGATCGCGGCGTTCGCGCTGGACATCGCGGCGTCGCCGGTCAGCTCGGTCGGCTTGTAGTCCTCGATGGTCGACAGGTTCGGCGCCAGCAGCGCCTGCACGAGCTGCGGTTTCATCGCCATCCCGTTGTTGGCGATGGTCGCCGAAAGCAGGGCGTCCTGGATCGGGGTCAGCCGCACGTCGCGCTGCCCGATGGCGCTCTGGTACAGCGCGGCCTTCGACTCGAGGGGCCCGAGGGAGGAAGCCGCGACCCGCATCGGCACGGCCAGATCCTCGCCGACACCGAAGTTCTTCGCCGTCGCGTTCAGCTTGTCCTTGCCGAGTTCGCCGGCGAGCTCGGCGAACGGCACGTTGCAGGAGTACCGCAGCGCTTCCTTCAGCGTGCTGCCCTTGCAGGCCGCGCCGCCGTAGTTCTCCAGCGTCGTCTGCGTGCCGGGGAGCTTCACGTTCGGCGCGGTGTTGACCGGCATGTCCGCCGTCTTGCCGTTCTCGAGCGCGGCCGCGGTCACCAGCAGCTTGGCCGTCGAACCGGGCGGGTAGGTCTCCGAGATCGCGCGGTTCAGCATCGGCTTCTTCGGGTCGTCGCGCCATTGGCCCCAGGCCGCGATCTGCTCCTTGCCGACGTGCGAGGCGAGCTTGTTCGGGTCGTACGACGGCGTCGAGACCATGGCCAGGATGCGTCCGGTCTTCGGCTCGATCGCGACCACCGAGCCGGTGTACCCCTTCTGCGTCATCAGGTCGTACGCGGCCTTCTGCACGGCCGGGTTGATCGTCAGCCGCACGTTCCCGCCGCGCGGGTCGCGGCCGGTGACCATGTCCGACAGGCGCCGCACGAACAGCCGCGGGTCCGAACCGTTGAGCACTTCGTCCTCGGACCGCTCCAGGCCGCCCGAGCCGTAGTTGATCGAGTAGTAGCCGGTGACCGGCGCGTACATCGGGCCGTCGGCGTAGGTCCGGATGAACTTGTACTTGTCGTTCGACGGTTCGACCTTCGCGAGCGCCGTGCCGTCCGGCGTCACGATCAGGCCGCGCTGGCGGGAGTACTCGTCGTAGAGCACCCGCAGGTTGCGCGAGTCCGTGCGGTAGTCGTCGGCCTTGACCACCTGGATGTAGGTGGCGTTGGCGAGCAGGAGCACCACCATGACGAGCATGGCGATACCGACCTTGCGGAGCGGGGTGTTCACGAGGCGCTCCCCTCACCGTTCGCGGACGGCCGCTGCACCATCACCGTGTGGGCTTCGGCGAGCGGTGCCTGAGGCTGCTGCGGCTTCGGCCGCGCCGCGGGTTTGCGGGCGGCGTCGGAGATTCGGAGCAGGAGGGCCACCAGGATGTAGTTCGCGAGCAGTGAAGAACCACCGCGCGAGAGGAACGGGGCGGTGATCCCGGTGTTCGGGATCAGGTTCGTGACGCCGCCGACGACGACGAAGATCTGCATGACCATGGCGAACGAGAGGCCGCCGCCGAGGAGTTTGCCGAAGGTGTCGCGGACCGCGAGGGCGCTGCGCATCCCGCGCGTCGCCAGGATCAGGTACAGCATCAGCATCGCGGCGAGGCCGATGAAGCCCAGCTCCTCGCCGATCGCGGTGGTGATGAAGTCCGTCTTGGCCTCGGGGACCATATCCGGCCGCCCGGCGCCGAGGCCGGTGCCGCCGACCCCGCCGGTGCCGAGGCCGAACAGCCCCTGCGCGACCTGGTACCCGCCGCCCGCGTCGTCGTAGGTGGCGAGCGGGTCGATCCAGTTGCGGACGCGCTGCTGGACGTGTGTGAACAGGTTGTAGGCGATGATCGCGCCGGCGGCGAAGAAACCGACGCCCAGCACCACCCAGATGATCCGCTCGGTCGCGACGTACAACATCATCAGCGTGACGCCGAAGAACAGCAGCGACGTCCCGAGGTCCTTCTCGAACACCAGCACGCCGAGGCAGGCCGCCGCCGCGATCAGGATCGGGCCGAGGTCACGGGCACGCGGCAGCTCGACGCCGACGATCTTCTTGCCCGCGACCATGAACAGGTCCCGTTTCGTCACCAGGAACGAAGCGAAGAAGATCATCAGCAGGATCTTCGCGAACTCGCCGGGCTGGATCGAGAAGAACGGCAGCTTGATCCAGACCTTCGCGCCGTTGACCTCGGAAAGGCTCGACGGCAGCACCGCGGGCAGCGCGAGCGCCACGATGCCGACCAGACCGCAGGTGTAGCCGTAGCGGGTCAGCGTGCGGTGGTCGCTGATCACGACCAGCACCACCACGAACAGCACCAGCGAGATCGCCGTGAACAGCACCTGCTTGGTGACGTCCGGCGTGTACTCCTTGCCCTGCTGCACCGCGCGTTCCGCGAGCGCCAGGTCGATCCGGTGGATCATCACCAGGCCGAGCCCGTTCAGGAGCGCGACGCACGGCAGGATCACCGGGTCCGCGTACGGCGCCCAGCGGCGGACCGCCAGATGCGCCGCCGTCAGCACCGCGAGGTACGAAAGGCCCAGCCAGATGATCGAGCTGGTGAGTTCCTGCTCCTGGTTCGCCTCCACCAGCACGAGCGCGACGGTGACGATGAAGGTCGCGAACGCAAGGAGGACGAGTTCGGTCCCGCGCCGCTTGGGCAGTTCGCGCGGAGGATTCGTGGCGAACTGGGCCGAAGCCGGATCGGCGAGCGGCGTGCTCATCAATTACCGCCCCCTGGTGCTGCCGGTGCCGGCGTCGAGCAGTCCCTCCCCGCAGGCTGGTTCGCCGAACTCGGCGAGGCGGGGGTCGAAGGGGATGCCGACGACGCAGGGGGCGGCGACGACGCGGGAGGCGTGGAAGTCGAGCTGGCGGCCGGTTTGCAGTCGGCCAGCTGCTTGTGCGGCCGCAGGAAGTCGTCGATGTATTTGCGGGCGTCGTCGAGGTTGTCCTTCTTGACGCCGTTCTTCACCGCGATCCGCGCGTCCTCCTGCAGCGCCGGCACCAGGAGCTTGTCGGTGCACAGCCCGCCCGGCGGGCACGAGCCCTGCTCGTAGGCGTGCAGGTCGATGCCGAGGATGCTGCCGGGGACGCCGCGGTAGATCACGACCTCCTCGCCGGGCCCCTCGCCGACGTAGTACTGGCTCAGCACGAAGTACCGCGTGGCGATCGCCGCCGCGGCCAGCACGATCAGGACGACCACCGCTCCCGCCAGCCAGCGAAATCGCCTCCGGCGCTTGACCTTCGGGTCCTCCTGTTGGGGCTGGACCTCCGGCCGCGGCTGCGGCGCGGGCTGGGTCAGCGCACGAGCGCGGGCGGCGGGGGAGTCGCCCTGGTGGAATTCGTCACTGCCGTCCCCGGCTGCGCCGCCGACGATGGGCGCGTCCTCACCGAAGTCGACGTCGACGACGTCGGCGATGATCACCGTGACGTTGTCCGTGCCGCCGCCCTTGAGCGCCAGCTCGATCATCCGGTCCGCGCAGGCCTGCGGATCCGGGATCTGGATCGCCTCGGACAGCGTTTCGTCGCTGACCATGCCGGACAGGCCGTCCGAGCAGATCAGGTACCGGTCGCCGGCGCGGGCCTCGCGCACGGTCAGGCTCGGCTCGACCTCGTGTCCGGTCAGCGCCTTCAGCAGCAGCGACCGCTGCGGGTGCACCGCGGCCTCTTCCGGCGTGATCCGGCCCTGTTCGAGAAGTTCGTTGACGAAGCTGTCGTCCCGCGTGATCTGCGAGAACTGACCGCCGCGCATCAGATACGCCCGCGAGTCGCCGACATGCACGACACCCATCCGCGAACCGGCGAACAGCACGGCGGTCAGGGTCGTGCCCATCCCGTCGAGGTCCGGGTCCTGCTGGACGAGCTCGGCGATGGCGGCGTTGCCGTTCTGGACGGCCTCACGCAGCTGAGCGAGAAGATCGTCGCTGGGATCGTCGTCGTCTAGGGGCGCGAGGGAGGCGATGACGACCTTGCTGGCCACCTCACCCGCTGCGTGCCCACCCATGCCGTCGGCGAGGGCGAGCAGGCGGGGACCTGCGTACACGGAGTCCTGGTTGCTGGAACGCACCAGGCCCCGGTCGCTGCGAGCCGCGTAGCGGAGGACGAGAGTCATGGGCGAAGCTCGATCACCGTTTTGCCGATCCGGATGGGGACTCCGAGCGGGACCCGGAGGGGTGCCGTGACCTTAGCCCGGTCGAGGTACGTCCCGTTCGTCGAACCCAGATCTTCCACGTACCAATCCTCCCCGCGCAGGGCGATCCGGGCGTGCCGGGTCGACGCGTAGTCGTCGTCCAGCACCAGAGTCGAGTCGTCGGCGCGGCCGATCAGGATCGGCCTGCCGTCCAAGGCGATCCTGGTTCCCGCCAGCGCACCATGGGTCACCAGCAGCTGCTGCGGCGACTTCCCGCCGCGCGGCTTCTTGTTTTCCTTCTTCTTGCGGCCGAACGTCGGGACGGCCACGCGCAGCCCGGAGGCCGCGTAAAGATCCGAACGGACGACACGCAACGCGGCGAACACGAAGAGCCAGAGCAGCACGAGAAAGCCCACCCTGGTGAGTTGAACGACCAGCTCTGGCACTTGTTGTGTCCGCTCCCGTTTCTCCTGTACGCCGCGGAGAGCCCGTGCCGTCCGGGATGGTCGGCTCCGAACGGCCTTGCTCTCCGCGTACGACCCGCGGTGCCGATCCACCACAGGTCCCGCACCGCAATTCTGCGATACCCCCTCCGGACGCCGCCGGTCAGCCCTGCGTACGGAACACGAGAGACGAGTGGCCAACGCGGATCACGTCGCCGTCGGCCAGCTGCCACGTCTGCACCGGGGTGCCGTTGACGGTGGTGCCGTTCGTCGAACCGATGTCCGCGAGCGTCGCGCTCTGGCCGTCCCAGGTGATCTCCAGATGACGGCGGGAGACACCGGTGTCCGGGAGCCGGAAGTCGGCGTCCTGGCCGCGGCCCACGACGTTCCCGCCCTGCTTGAGCGAGTACGAGCGGTTCGAGCCGTCGTCAAGCTGGAGGCTCGCGGTGAGCGCACGGCCCGCCGCCGGCTGGCCGCCGTAGCCGCCACCCTGCGCGTACGGATCCGCGGCGGGCTGGCCGTACTGCTGCTGGCCGCCGCCGTACTGGTCGTAGCCGCCCTGCTGCGGCTGGCCGCCGTACTGGTCGTAACCCGGCTGCTGTGCGCCGCCGCCGTAACCCTGGTCGTACCCGGGCTGCTGCTGGCCACCGCCGTACTGGTCGTAGCCGGGCTGCTGTGCGCCGCCGCCATAGCCCTGGTCGTACCCGGGCTGCTGCTGGCCACCGCCGTACTGGTCGTAACCAGGCTGCTGACCGCCATAGCCCTGGTCGTAGCCGCCTTGCTGCTGGCCGCCGTACTGGTCGTAGCCGGGCTGCTGCGCGCCGCCGTAACCCTGGTCGTAGCCGCCCTGCTGCTGGCCGCCATAACCCTGGTCGTACCCGGGCTGCTGCTGGCCAGCCTGCTGTCCGTAGCCGTACTGGCCCTGCTGGCCGTACGGGTCACCCTGGTCGTATTGGCCGTAGCCGGGGGGCTGGCTCATTGCTGGGTCTCCTGCGTTGCTGGGTCGTGCCGACCGTGACGAACCTTCGGCGCCGTGGGGCTTGACGTCGGGATCGACGGACGAACGGGTCTTGAACTGTCCAGTATGCAGCGCCTCGTTGCGCTCGAGCGAAACTACGACGTCACCATAGGTGTCCCATCCGTGCTCGGCGAGGTGTTCCTTGACCGCCTCCGCCAGCACCGAGGTGACCCGACGCTCGTCTCCGGCCATACGTTCGTGATCAGCCTGCCCCAACGACACGATGTAGTGATTGGGAGCGAGCTGTCGACCACCGGCCAGCTCACGAACGTTCTCCTCGCTCTCGCGCTCGAGCGCCACCGCCACTTCCTGCGTGACGACGTTGCCACCGAACATGCGCGCGAAGGTATTGCCCACGAGGTTCTCGAGCCGTCTGTCAAACCGTTCGACGCGGCCCACCGGGCAACCCTCCTCACACGTGTGCTTCCCCGTCGATCCTATCCGGGTACGGCCAGTCGGACACGGCCCCCGGTGAAACCCGTGAAATCCGCCTGCTACGCTTTGCGAGCTGTCAGAGAACGAAGCACTCGGGCGAGTGGCGGAATGGCAGACGCGCACGGTTCAGGTCCGTGTGTCCGAAAGGACGTGAGGGTTCAACTCCCTCCTCGCCCACCCTTGGTTGAAGGCCCCTTCGCTAACGCGACGGGGCCTTCTTTCGTGAGGTCGTCGCTCGTCAGTACCCGGGGGGCCGAGCCCCCCGGACCCCCCACGGTGCGGTCGGTGGCGGTTGGCAGGGTGGTTGGTTTGGGACGGGGCTTGGCCTCGGGCCTGGGGTGGTTAGTGCTGGTCCAGGAGGGTTTTTAGGGTGCGGAGGTCGGTGGTGTTGGCCTTGCGCATTTTGGCGGCCAGGAGCGGGGCGGCGAGTTTCGTGAAGCCGGTGGGGGTGCCTCGGTTGCGGAGGGTCATGCGGGTTCCGGCGCCCTCGGTGGTCCAGGTGTAGATCGTTTCCATGGGGAACGGGCCTTCGGCCGTGCGCATCACCAGCCGCTCGCCCGGGACGTACTCGACGATTTCGTAGGTGTAGGCGAGGCGGCGGCCGAGGAACTCGGCCACGAAGGCGATCTTCGAGCGCACGGCGAGCGGTGGTGGCGTTTCCCACTCCACCGACTTGATGTTCGCGTACCAGCTCGGCGCCTTCGACGGATCGGCCGCGTAGGCCGCGACTTCGTCACGAGGCGCGTCGATGACGATCTCGGTGCGCACGTCGACGCTCATCACAGCACCGTAGACCCGAAAAAGGCCCGGCGGAGAATCTCCGCCGGGCCGGGTGAATCAGATCAGTTCACGCCGATGAGGTCGACGACGAAGATCAAGGTCTCGTTCGGCTTGATGACGCCGCCGGCGCCGCGTTCGCCGTAGGCCAGATGCGGCGGGATGACCAGCTTGCGGCGGCCACCGACCTTCATCCCGGCCACGCCCTGATCCCAGCCGGGGATGACCTGGCCGGCGCCGAGGCCGAAGCGCAGCGGCTCGCCGCGGTCCCACGAGGCGTCGAACTGGTCGCCGGTCGAGTGCGAGACACCGACGTAGTGCACCGAGACGGTGTCGCCGGCCTTCGCCTCCTGGCCATCGCCGACGGTGATGTCGGACTTCTCCAGGTCGGACGGCGCGGGGCCCTCCGGGCGGTCGATCTGGGGCTTCTCCAAAGACATGTCCATAAGCTACCTGCGCAGGTCCCGGGTCCGCAGGGCGAGTGTTCCGCCGAACGGTGGCAAGAACGCGAATAGTCTTCACAAATTTGGATACCCGTGGGTAGTGTGCGCCTCGTCACTCTCCGACGACGGAGGTCTTTCATGCGACGAGGCATACGGGTCTTGACGACGCTGGCGGGGCTGACGCTGGTGGCGGGCACCGTTCCGGCTTTGCAGGCGAACGCCGCGGAGGCGCCACAGAGCTCGGTGGTGGCGGCCGCGCTCGACGATTACTGTGGCGGCCAGTGCGGTGACATCCTCCCGCCCGGCACCAAGGGGAACGCCACGCTCGCCGAGATCCTGGCGCACAAGGCGTTCGGCACCCGGCCCGCGCATTCGGCCGATCAGCTCGGCAAGTACGCCTCGCTCGCAGACGGCTACAAGACACTGACCACGGACAAGATCAACCAGTTCTTCAACGACGCCTCGTTCGGCGTTCCGTCCGGGCAGGTCGAGAGCACGATCAAACCGCGTTCGGACGTGACGATCGCCCGCGACAAGGCGACCGGTGTGCCCCGGATCGTCGGCACGACGCGGCCGGGCACGATGTACGGCGCCGGCTACGCCGCCGCGCAGGACCGGCTGTGGCTGATGGACATCATGCGCCGCGTCGGCCGCGGCCAGCTGACCTCGTACGCCGGCGGCGCGCAGGGCAACCGTGAACTCGAGCAGAGCTTCTTCGCCTCGGCGCCGTACACCGAGCAGGAACTCCAGAAGCAGATCGACAACGCCGCGGCCAGTGGCCCGCGTGGCGCGCAGGGCAAGGCCGACGCCGAGGCCTACGTCCAGGGTGTCAACAAGTACATCTCCGACGCGCACAGCGGCCGCTACTTCCCCGGCGAGTACGTGCTCACCGGGCACGTCGACGCGATCACGAACGCCGGGACCATCGAGCCGTTCAAGCTCACCGACCTCGTCGTCCTCGCGGCCGTCGTCGGAGCGCAGTTCGGCGCCGGTGGTGGCGGCGAGGTGCAGAACGCCATCGCGAAGATGGCGCTGCAGGAGAAGTACGGCCTCGAACAAGGCGACAAGGTCTGGAAGAGCCTGCGGTCCGAGGACGATCCCGAGACCGTCAAGACCCTCCACAATGGACAGACTTTCGACTACGGCAAGGCGCCGTCGAACCCGCAGGGCGCGGCGATGCCGGACAAGGGTTCGGTCACCGGGCAGCAGCTGGTCTTCGACCCGACCGGTTCCGCCGGGACGGCGACACCCGCCAAGGTGGACGTTCCCGCGCCCGAGGACCAGAAGGCCGTCCGCGGCATCTTCGACGACGGTGTCCTGCCGGGGAACCTGCTGTCGGAGAAGCACGGCATGTCCAACGCGCTGGTCGTGTCCGGCGCCAAGACCGCGAGCGGCCACCCCGTCGCCGTCTTCGGCCCGCAGGCCGGCTACTTCGCACCGCAATTGCTGATGCTGCAAGAACTTCAGGGCCCTGGCATCAGCGCGCGCGGCGCCTCGTTCGCGGGCATCAGCATGTACGTGCTGCTCGGCCGCGGCAAGGACTACTCGTGGAGCGCGACCTCGGCGTCGCAGGACATCATCGACACCTACGCCGTCGAACTGTGCGAGCAGAACGGCTCCGCGCCGACGAAGAACTCCAACTTCTACCGGTTCCGCGGCCAGTGCCTGCCGTTCGAGATCGTCGAACGCAAGAACGCGTGGAAGCCCACGGTCGCCGATGGGACGGCCGAAGGGTCGTACACGCTGCGCAGCTTCCGCACCAAGTACGGGCCGGTGACGAGCCGGGCGCTGGTCGGCGGCAAACCGGTGGCGTACGCGTCGCTGCGGTCGACGTTCCAGCACGAGATCGACACGATCATCGGCTTCCAGAAGTTCAACGACCCGGACGCGATCAAATCCGCGCAGGACTTCCAGGCCGCGGCGGCCGACGTCAACCAGACCTACAACTGGTTTTACGCCGACTCGCGTGACGTCGCGTACTTCAACTCCGGCTCGAACCCGGTCCGCAATCCGAACGTCGACCCGGCCATGCCGGTGAAGGCCGACGCCGGATTCGACTGGCAGGGCTGGAATCCCGACGGCAACCTCGCGAACTACACGCCGTCTTCGCAGCATCCGCAGTCGATCAACCAGGACTACTACATCAGCTGGAACAACGCGCAGGCCAAGGGTTACGCGGCCAGCGGCGCGGACAAGAGTTCCGTGCACCGCGGCGATCTGATCGACGCGCGGGTCAAGAAGATGGTCTCCAGCGGCACCAAGGTGACGCGGGTGAACCTCACGCAGGCCATGGAGGAGGCGGCGCTGGCCGACCTCCGCGCCGAGAAGGTGCTGCCGGAACTGTTCAAGGTGATCGACAAGGCGCCGGTGACCGGACCGGCCGCGGACGCGGTGGCGAAGCTCAAGACCTGGCTCGCCGCGGGCGGTCTGCGCTCGGAGACCTCGCCGGGCAGCAAGGCCTACGCCAACGCCGACGCGATCCGCATCATGGACGCCTGGTGGCCGCTGCTGGTCAACGCGCAGTTCAAACCCGGAATGGGTGACGCCGCCTACGGCGCCATGGTCGGGGTGCTGAAGATCAACGAGTCGCCTTCCGGCTGGCAGAACGAGGTCCCCGGCAAACACGTCGGCCAGGGGCACGCCGGTTCGTCGTACCAGTCCGGCTGGTGGGGCTACGTGCACAAGGACATCCGTTCGGTCCTCGGGCAGAACGTGGCCGGTCCGCTCGCCGTGAAGTACTGCGGCGGCGGCGACGTCACCGCGTGCCGTCAGGTGCTGCTCGACTCGCTGACCCAGGCGGCCGCGCAGCCCGCGAACACCGTGTATCCCGGTGACGGCGACTGCGCCGCGGGCGACCAGTGGTGCGCCGACACGATCATCCACCGCGCCCTCGGCGGCATCACGCAGGACAAGATCAGCACCCAGAACCGGCCGACCTTCCAACAGGTCGTGGAGTTCCCGGCGAAACGCGGCGACACCATCGCCAACCTCGCCACCGGCCGGTCGGTCAGCGCGAGCAGCCACGAGACCGGCTGGTACAACTCGCCGCCGTCCAACGCGATCGACGTCAACCTCTCGACGCGCTGGGCCAGCGGCTGGAGTGACAACCAGTCGATCACCGTGGACCTCGGCTCGGTGCAGCGCGTGTCCAGGGTGGTGCTGCAGTGGGAATCCGCGTACGGGAAGGCGTACAAGGTGCAGGTCTCGTCCGACGGGACGAACTGGCGGGACGCGGCGTCCATAGTGGACGGAGACGGCGGCACGGACAATGTCGCCTTCGAGGCGGCGGATGCCCGCTATGTCCGGATGGCCGGTGTCCAGCGAGGGACGAAGTACGGCTACTCCCTCTACGAGTTCGAGGTGTACGCCCACTGACGCGGGCACGGTTTACGGTGGCGGGGTGGACACGAACGACTGGTCACCCCGCACCCTCGCCATCGCCGCCGGACGCCCGGAGGGCCCCGGCGAGCCGCTGAACGTGCCGATCGTCGCGGCGAGCACCTTCGACGCCGGTGCCGACCGCGCGTACTCGCGCCAGGACGGCACCCCGACCTGGGAGGCCCTCGAAACCGCGATCGGCGCGCTCGAAGGCGGGCACGCCACCGCGTTCGCGTCGGGGATCGCGACGCTCAGCGCGGTCGTCGACACCCTGCCGGTCGGAGCGAAGGTGTGTGTCCCGACGTTTTCGTACGCGGGATCGCGCGGGCTGCTCGCGCACGCGCACGGCACCGGCCGCCTGGTGGTGACCGAGATCGAGCCGGAGGACACGGCCGCCTGGGTCGCCGCCGCGGACGCGGACCTGCTCTGGCTCGAATCGCCGACCAATCCGACGCTCGACGTCATCGACATCGAGACGATCGCCGCCGCGGCGAACGGCCTGGTCGCGGTGGACAACACGTTCGCAACCCCGCTCGGGCAGCGGCCACTGGACCTCGGCGCCGACATCGTCGTGCACAGCGCGACGAAACTCATCGGCGGCCACAGCGACCTTCTGCTCGGCCTCACCATCGCGGCCGACGAAGGCGTCGCGAACGGCCTGCGCGACGCGCGCACCAGGCTGGGGGCGACGCCGGGCGCGCTCGAAGCGTGGCTGGCCCTGCGCGGGCTGAGGACCCTGCCGGTCCGGCTCGCCGAGCAGACCCGCACGGCGAAGCTGCTTGCGGCGCGGCTGCTCGACCACCCCGCGATCACCCGGGTGCGTTATCCCGGCTCCGGCACGATGATCGCGTTCGAACTCCCGGACGCCGAGTCCGCGGACAAGGTCATCGGATCGCTGCGGCTGATCCGCGCCGCCACCAGCCTCGGCGGGGTGGAGAGCCTGGTCGAGCGGCGGGCCTGGATGGCGGGCGACGCCCACGTGCCCGCCGGGCTCGTCCGGTTCAGCGTCGGGCTCGAAGATCCGGAAGATCTCTGGACGGATCTGGCCTCCGCGCTCGGCTAGCTTGGGCACGTGGACGAGACGAAACCGCCTCGGCGGCTCGGGCAATGGCTGTGGGGCCTGTTCTGGCTCCTGGTGCTGGGCTTCGTCGCGATCGTCGCGGCGGGCCTGCTGGCCGAACTCGCGGCGGCGCCCTGTCCGAGTGACGGGGTCTGGGCCTGCGACGCGGAGAACCGGACACTCGCCACCTTCATCCCCGGGATCGGGTTCGGCCTCGGCCTCCTGATCGCGGGGGTGGGCGGCGGCCGGGCGGTGCGGAACCGGACGTCGCCGAAGCCCTGGGTGTTCGCCGGGGGCCTCTTCGGTGTGCTGTCGTTCGCCATCGCTCTGTTCCTGGTGTTCTGACGACAGGCGGAAAATACTTCCGCGTGGCAACCATTCGGGCCGTCCGGGTGTTAACATTCCCTCGTCGCCGCGAGTTTTTCCCTCTGTTGAGCGACTTTCCGGCCCTTCGTATCGGCCGAGGCCAATCCCGCGTTACCCGTTTTCACGGTGGCTTTTGTCACCGCCTATTCGCTACGTCCGGCCGCGTTTTTCCGGCAGGATCGCGCTGTCACCCATACGTGGGAATCTTCCCCGGGTGGTCGCAGGGTGGCTGTCACCGTGCGTTGCGATGCTTTTCACTGGGAGATCACTTTGAAGAAGACGTTGGGCCGCCTCGCGGGCGCGGTGCTGGCCGGCGCCGTCCTCTCGCTGGCCGTGACGCCGGTCGCGATGGCGCAGACCGAAACGACGACCACGCCTCCCGCGCCGACGAGCGAGGCGCCCACCACGGCGCCCTCGCCTTCGTGGTCCGGCGGCCAGGTCAGCAACCCGCCCTCGTGGTCGGGCGGCAAGGTGACGTCGGTTCCGCCGTCGTCCGAGAGCAGCACCCCGACCTCGACCAGCGGCAAGCCGACCTCGGCCAAGCCGTCGACCTCCACCTCGGAGAAGCCGACCACCACGACCCCGCCGAAGCCGGAGCTGAACGTCGGCGCCGGGTACGTCGAGGGCGACGAGGGCGCGCTGGCCATCCTGTGCGGTTCGGAGCCCACCGACGTCACCTCGCCGGACTTCACCGTCGTCGACTCGTTCCAGGACGGCGGCGACGCCTACCTGTGGATCTACGTCGTCAACGCCAAGCCCGGTTTCAAGGGCACCTCGAGCACCTTCACCTGGACCTGCGACGGCAAGCCGGGCAAGGGTGACATCGAGATCGAGGGCGCTGTCGGCGGCGGTGCGACCGCGCCGGGCACCAAGCCGGCGAAGCAGGTCAAGCTGAAGCCGAAGGGCGGCATCGAGACCGGTTTCGGCGCCACCGCGGCCTGATCCGATGAAGCTCCTGACGCAGGGCGGCCGCGTGGTCGCGGCCGCCCTTGTGCTTTCCCTCGCGCTGACGGGATGCGGCACCGACGAACCCGCCCCGCCCGCCGCGGCGGCGCCGTCGGAATCGGCTCCGCCGGTCGTCAAGCCCTACAACGGGACCCGTCCGACGAACGTGAAGATCCCCAAGATCGGCGCGGAATCGAGTCTGGTCACCGTCGCGGTCGGCAAGGACGGCAAGATGTCCGTCCCGTCGGCGAAGAACCCGATGCAGGCCGCGTGGTACCGGCTTTCGCCGGTGCCGGGCGACGTCGGCCCGTCGATCCTGCTCGGCCACGTCGACGGCAACAAGCAGCCGGGCATCTTCTACAAGCTCAAGGACGTCGACCCGGGTGACGAGGTGCTCGTCGAGCGCAGCGACGGCAAGAGCCTGAAGTTCGTGGTCGAGAAGAAGGACCAGGTGCCCAAGGACCAGTTCCCCGAGGAAGCGGTCTACGGCAACACGGACAAACCGCAGCTTCGGTTGATCACCTGTGGCGGTGTCTTCGACCATGAAGAGCACAGCTACAAGGACAACATCATCGTCTACGCGAATCTGGCCGGGTGAGCTGAAAGCGTCCTTCACCGCATCCGACGCGGTGAAGGACGCTTTCAGCCCACTCCGGCGGCCGGGAACGGGAATCCGGCCGGAGCCGCCGCCTCGGTGTCGACCCATTTCCGCATCCCCGCGTCACACGCCGCGTAACCCCAGTTGATCAACCGCTCCTGCAGCACTTCCGGCAGTTTCGTCAGGCGCGTCGGGGTTTCCGCCAGCACGTGGGTGAGCTCGGCGGGCGCGGGCAGCGAATCTTCGAGCTGGAAATTCGCGAGATCGACGTAGGACCCCCAGTAGGCGCCTGTGAAATCCTTCTCCACATAGGACTTCAGCAGCGCGCCGCGCCGCAGTTCGCGCACCTGGTTGTCGATCACGTCGAGCACGCGCAGCAGCTGACGTCCCCAGTCGCGGCTGACCTTCGGCGTGACCTTCATCCGCTTGCCCGCGTCGCTCACCAGCACCGTCGCGTGCCCTTCGACCGGGTCCAGGCCGAGGTTGTCGTAGACGCCGGCGTCGCTCAGCACGATCTTGCGTTTCCGCTCGTCGGAATGCGGATCCTGGATCACCACCGGCGAAAGCATCGGCGGGAACGCGGAAGACGCGGCCACCGCGGTCGCGAGCGGGATGTTCCCGTGCGGGCCGTCCTGCCGGAAGAACCACCACAGCGCGCCGTCCTGGAGGTTCGTCGCGGTGAAGACGAACTGCGGGCCGGTCGGGTCGATGTCCTTGAGGCAACAGTCGCCGAAGAGGTGTTTCGCGTACACCCGCGCGAGCTCCTCGCCGGCGCTTCGCCACGGAACGGCCATGGCGAGCAAGGTGACCGGGATGTCGAGCCGTTTACGTGCCAGGTTCCGGATCGGCGCGACGACCTTGTCGGCGAAGTTGCCCGCGACACCGTTCGCGAACTTCAGGTCCGCCCAAGCGTGCGCGAGCACGCCGGCCGCGATCGAGCCGCCCGAAACGCTCGAGAACGTCGAGATCTTCGACAGCCAGCCGAGTTCGTTGAGCCGCCACAGTGCCCCGGTGTGGAACAACATCGCGCGGTAGCCGCCGCCGGACAGCGCGAGACCGACGCCTTGCCGGGTGGTCGAAGGTTTGTTGATATCCCCCACCTGAGTGAGTGTAGAGGCGGGTCAAGCGAGCAGTGGCCGCAAGAGACGTCGTTGCTCTTCGGGGACGTACTCGGCGTAGTTGTCATACAGCGCCTGCTTCGCCAGCCGCGAAGCACGTTCACCGTCGGAGGCCCGGATCGCGCCGAGCACCTCTTCGTGATGTGTCAGCCAGTTGCGCATCAACGCCGTCCGGTCGTCGGCGTGCTCCAGTTTGTCCTCGATGAGTTCCAGCACGACGCCGCGCACGACCTCGCCGCTGATCACCAGCAACGGATTCCCCGTCGCACGGGCGATCGCTTCGTGGAACGCGACGTCCGCGTGGGAGAACTCCGCGAATCCCTTCGAGACGCCGGCGCGCATCGCCTCCAGCGCGGCGTCCAGTTCGGCGAGATGGTCTTCCGTCCTGAGCTGCGCGGCGAGCAGATGTGCGGAACCGTCGAGCACCATGCGGAACTGCAGGAGTTCGGACAAGCCGAGATGGTCGGCCCGCGCCAGCCGGTGCATCGACCGGTGCAACGCGGCGGGGGAGGCGGCCAGCACCTCGGGTCCGCGCGGATCTCCGGGCCGCGAGCGGATCATCTCCGCCGCTTGCAGCACACGCAGCGCTTCGCGCACGGTCGAGCGGCCGACGTCGAACTGGACCATCAGTTCGCGTTCGCTCGGCAGCCGGTCGCCCGGTTTGATCCGGCCGCTGAACACGGCTTCCTCGATCTGTTCGACGACACGCTGGTACGCGCGGACAGGGGCGACCGGCTCGAATTCCATCTTGACCCTGCCGTCTCGTCTGGTTTACTGGTCAGACCAGTCTACCGGTCAGGGGGCAGGATGAAAGCCCGGATTCACGCGGCGGTGGCAGCGTTCCTGCTGGTGGCGTCCGGCTGCTCCGCCGGTTCGAGCGCCACGGTCGCCAAGGATCCCGGCACGCTCGCCATCGGGTACACCGCCGAACCCGCGAACTTCGACTTCACCCGCACGGACGGCGCGGCCATCCCGCAGGCCTTGCTCTACAACGTCTACGAGGGCCTGGTGAAACTCGACGCGAACGCGAAGATCGTGCCGCTGCTGGCCGAATCGTGGACGGTGTCGGAAGACCGCAAGATCTACGACTTCAAGCTCCGGAAGAACGCGAAGTTCAGCAACGGGGCGCCGTTCACCGCCGAGGACGTCAAGTTCTCGCTGATGCGCGTGAAAACCGACTGGACCGTGTCGATCAAGTCCACAATGGACGTCGTCGACCGGGTCGACGTGGTGGCGCCGGACCACGCGCGCGTCGTTCTCACGAAACCCAGCAACGGCTGGCTGTTCAGCCTCACCAGCCGCCTCGGCGCGATGTTCAGCCCGACCGGGGTCGCGGATCTGGCGAACAAGCCGGTCGGCACGGGACCGTACACGGTGTCCTCGCGACGTCGTGGCGACTCCATCGTGCTCAAGCAGAATCCCGCGTACTGGGGCACGAAACCGGCCTATTCGACCGTGGTCCTCAAGTACATCAAGGATCCGACGGCGCTCAACAACGCCTTGCTCAGCAACGGGATCGACGTCATCTCCGCGATCACCGTGCCGGACTCGATCCCGCAGTTCCAGAGCGACGACCGGTTCTCCGTCGTCGAAGGCACGACGAACAGCGAGGTCACGCTCGCGTTCAACAACGCGCGCCCGCCGCTGAACGACGTCCGGGTGAGAAAAGCGCTGTCGTACGCGATCGACCGGAAGGCGTTGCTGGACACGGCTTGGGCCGGCCGCGGCACCCTCATCGGCAGCATGGTCCCGCCGACGGACCCCTGGTACGAAGATCTGTCGAACGCGTATCCGTTCGATCCCACGAAGGCGAAAGCGCTGCTCGCCGAAGCGGGACAGCCCCATCCCACGCTGCGGCTGCGGATCCCCAACCTGCCGTACGCGGTGTCGGCCGCGCAGGTGGTGTCCTCGCAGCTGGCGGACGTCGGGGTCACGGTGACGATCGAGCCGCTGGACTTCCCGGCGGTGTGGCTCAAGCAGGTCTTCACCGACCGCGACTACGACCTGTCGATCATCCAGCACGTCGAGGCGCGCGACATCGTCACGTTCGGCAGGCCGAAGTACTACTGGGGTTACGACAGCAAGCCCGTCCAGCAGAATCTGGCGAAGGCCGATGCGGGCACGCCTCAAGAGCAGGTCGATGCGATGCGCCAGGTCGCCCGGCGGCTGTCCGAAGACGCCGCCGCGGATTGGCTTTTCCTGTTCCCCAACGTGATCGTGGCGAAGAACAAGGTGACCGGGTTCGTCCGCAACCAGGTCAGCGAGTCCTTCGATCTCACGGGATTGGCGCCGCGATGACGGTCAAGATCGTGCGCCGTGTGGCGATCCTGGTGGCCAGCGTGCTGGTCGCGTCCGTCGTGGTGTTCCTGTTCATGGCCGTGCTGCCGGGCGATCCGGCGCAGGTCGCGCTCGGCGTCAACGCGACACCGGAGCTGGTCGCGAAGACCCGCGCCGAATTCGGTATCGACAGGCCGCTGGTGACGCAGTACTTCGACTGGATCGGCGGCGTCCTCCAAGGTGACTTCGGCCGCTCGTACGTCACGCGCGAGGAGATCGGGCCCGCGCTGACCGACCGGCTCGGCGTGACGTTGTGGCTGGTCGGGGCCGGGATGCTGGTGGCGTTGCTGATCGCGATCCCGGCCGGGACGTTCGCCGCGGTGCGGCACCGGAAGGCCGACGGCACCGCGCTTTCCGGGCTGTCGCAGATCGGCGTCGCGATCCCCGCGTTCCTGGCGGGCATCATCCTGGTGCAGATCTTCGCGGTGCAGCTGCGCTGGCTGCCTTCCGGTGGCTGGACACCGCCGGTGCAGGATCCCGGCGAGTTCCTCCGCGGGCTCGTTCTGCCCGCACTGTCGCTGGGGCTTGTGCAGGGCGCGGTGCTCACGCGTTATGTCCGGTCCGCCGTGCTCGACACGCTCGGTCAGGACTATCTGCGCACGGCGCGGTCCAAGGGGCTGCGGCCGTTCCAAGCGTTGTTCCGCCATGGTCTGCGCAACGCCGCCGTGCCGGTGGTGACGGTGCTCGGGCTGCAACTGTCGACGCTGCTGATCGGCGCGGTCGTCGTCGAGCGCGTGTTCGTCCTGCCGGGCCTCGGCAGCATGCTGCTCGACTCGGTGGCGTCGCGGGATCTGTTGTCCGTGCAGGGGATCGTGCTGGTCCTGGTGGTCGGCGTGCTGCTGGTGAACTTCGTGGTCGACGTCCTCTACACGGTGCTCGACCCGAGATTGCGGGGTTCCTGATGCGTAACCGCACTCTCGTCATCGGTGGCGTCCTGGTCGCGTTGATCGTCGTCGCCGCGCTGCTTTCGTTCGTCTGGACGCCCTTCGACCCGGTGAAGGTCGACGCGGCCAACCGGCTGCACGACTTCAGCGGCGCCAATCCGCTGGGCACGGACAGTTTCGGCCGCGACGTGCTGAGCCAGCTCATGGTCGGCGCGCGGACGACGCTGTACGTCGGCGTGGTCGCGGTCGGTATCGCCGCGGTGATCGGGACGCCGCTCGGCATCCTCGCCGGGATGTCGTCGCGCTGGCTCGGCGAGTTCGTCATGCGGGTCAACGATCTCGTGCTCGCGTTCCCCGCGTTGCTGCTGGCGATCATGTTCGGCGCGGTGTTCGGGGCGGACACGCTGACCGCCATGGTGGCGATCGGCATCGCGACCATCCCTTCCTTCGCGCGGATCGCGCGGTCGGGCACGCTGCAGGTGATGAGCAGCGAGTTCGTGCTGGCCGCGCGGTCGGCAGGCCGGTCGCGGCTGAACATCGCGGCGCGGCACGTGCTGCCGAACATCTCGGGGCTGCTGATCGTGCAGGCGTCGGTGTCGTTCGCGATCGCCGTGCTCGCGGAAGCGGCGCTGTCGTTCCTCGGGTTCGGCACGCGGCCGCCGACGCCGTCGTGGGGCCGGATGCTCCAGGAATCCCAGATGTTCCTGACCCTGCACCCACGGCTCGCGCTCGTGCCGGGCGTCGCGATCGCCATCGCCGTCCTCGGCTTCAACCTGCTCGGTGACGGCCTCCGCGATCGTCTCGACCCCCGATTGGCGGCGCGGCTATGACGCTTGAAGTCCACGGTCTCGGCATCTCCGGGCTGGTCCGCGACGTCTCGTTCGGCATCACACGCGGTGAGCGCGTCGGGCTGATCGGCGAGTCGGGTTCCGGGAAGTCGTTGACGGCGTTGTCGATCATGGGGCTGCTGCCCGAAGAGCTCGCCGCTTCCGGATCGGTGAAACTCGACGGCCGCGAGCTGCTGGGCGCGCCGGAGAAGGAGCTGTCGCGGCTGCGCGGCAACGAGATGTCGATGGTGTTCCAGGAGCCGATGACCGCGCTGAACCCGGCGATGCGGGTCGGCGCGCAGGTGGCCGAGCCGATGCGGATCCACCGCAACGGCGGGAAAGATCCCGAGGCTTTGCTGGCTTCCGTCGGGCTGCCCGGCGTCGCTCGCGCGTATCCGCATCAACTGTCCGGCGGGCAGCGGCAACGCGTCGTCCTCGCGATCGCGCTGGCCAACGACCCGAAGCTGCTGATCTGCGACGAGCCGACGACGGCGCTCGACGTCACCGTGCAGGCGCAGATCCTGGAACTGATCCTCGACGGCGTGCGGCAGCGGGAGAGCGCGCTGCTGTTCATCACCCACGATCTCGCCGTCGTGGCGTCGGTATGCGAGCGGGTGCTGGTGATGCTGGACGGCGAGATCGTCGAAGCGGGCACCACCCGTGACGTGCTCACCGCTCCACAGCACGAGTACACGAAGAAGCTGTTGGCCGCTTCGGATCTGGAGGCGAGCCGATGATGATCTCGGTGCGGGATCTGGAGCGCCGCTACACGCGTCGCGATGTGCACGCCTTGCGCGGAGTGTCGTTCGACGTCGAAGCAGGTCAGCGGTTCGGAATCGTCGGCGAATCGGGTTCGGGGAAGTCCACTTTGGTCAGATTGCTGGCCGCGCTGGACAAGCCGACGGCGGGCAGCGTCTCGTTCCAGGGCAAGCGCGTCGACACCTTGCCGGAGCGCAAACTCGGCTTCCTGCGGTCGGAACTGCAGATCGTCTTCCAGGATCCGATGGGTTCGCTCGACCCACGGATGCGGGTGCGCGACATCATCTCCGAACCGCTGGGCCGCCGGGATCCCGCGCGGGTCTCGGAGCTGTTGAAGGCCGTCGGCCTGCCTTCGGATGCCGCGGGACGGTATCCGCACCAGTTCTCCGGCGGGCAACGGCAGCGAATCTCGATCGCCAGGGCGCTCGCGCCGAACCCGAGCGTCCTCATCGCGGACGAACCGGTGAGCGCGCTTGACGTCTCGGTGCGGAAGCAGATCCTCGACCTGCTCGCGTCGCTGGTCGAGCTCTACTCGCTGACGTTGATCTTCGTCTCGCACGACCTCGGCGTGGTGCGGCACGTCTGCGACCGGGTCGCGGTGATGCGGCGCGGCGAGATCGTCGAGATCGGCGACGTCGACCAGGTCTACGACGCGCCGGAACACGAGTACACCAGGGAACTGCTGGCGGCCGCGCCGAATCTGCGGGCCGAGCTGGCGCGGTTGCGGGGAGGGGACGATGGCTGAGTATCCGGAAGGACTGCCGATCGGCGACGGCTGGGTGTCCACTGTGGACACATCGCCGGTGTACTTCCCGTACGACGGGAGCGAAATCGGCCGGGCACCGGTCGGGACGCCGGAGCTGGCCACGCGGGCGATCGACGAGGCCGTCGCGGTGTTCAAGCAGGTCGCGGCCTTGCCGTCGCGGACCCGGCGATCGCTCCTGAACGACGTCGCTGCGGCGCTGGAGGCCCGGCGTTCCGAATTCGAGCAGCTTCTCGTGCTGGAAACCGGCAAACCGCTGGTCGACTGCCGCGTCGAAGTCGCGCGGACGATCGTCACCTGGCAGGCCGCCGCCGAAGAGGTCTCGCGGCTGCACGGCGAGACCGTCCCGCTCGATCTGCTGCCGTCCGGCGACGGGCTGGTCGGGTTCTGGAAACGCAAGCCGATCGGTGTGGTGGTCGGTATCGCCGGGTTCAACTATCCGCTGCTCCTGGCGTCGCACAAGATCGCGCCCGCCATCGCCGCGGGCTGCCCGGTGGTGGTGAAACCCGCGCCGCAGACGCCGCTGGCGACGTTGTGGCTCGTGCATCTGGTGCGCTCGCTGACCGATCTGCCCGCGATGGTCCAGCTGGTCACCGGTGACGCGGCCGTCGGCTCGGCGCTGGTCACGGACCGGCGGGTCGGCGCGGTGTCGTTCACCGGATCCGCGCTGGTCGGGCACCGGATCGCCCGTGACGCCGCGCCCACGAAGACGCTGCTGGAGCTCGGATCCAACGCGGCACTGGTGGTCGCGGAGGACGCGGATCTCGACGCGGCCGCGGACGCCGTGCTGCGCGGCGGGTTCTACGCGTCCGGGCAGGCGTGCATTTCGGTGCAGCGGGTGCTGGTCGTCGACGCCGTCGCCGAGGAATTCACCGAACGGGTGTTGGCGCGGCTCGGCGAGGTCGTAACCGGTGACCCCCGCGACGAGAAGACGCGGGTGTCGGCGCTGATCGATCCGGGGTCCACGCGGCGTGTTCAGGAATGGGTCGACAAAGCGACCTCGGCCGGTGCGCGGCTTGTCGGAGGCGGCGTCGACGGCACGGTGATCCGGCCGACCGTGCTGCTCGACGTGCCCGACGGCGTCGAATGCTGGGACGAGGAGATCTTCGGCCCCGTGGTCTGTATCCGCACCGTGTCCTCTGTGGACGATGCGTTCGACGCGGTCAACGCGTCGCGCTACGGGCTGCACGCCTCGGTGTTCAGTACGTCCTTGAAGACGGCGTTCCGCGCGCTCGACGAGCTCGAAGTCGGTGGCGTGGTGGTCAACGAGGTGCCCGGTTTCCGGTCCGACACCATGCCGTACGGCGGGGTGAAGGACTCCGGGATCGGGCGGGAAGGGCCGCGGTTCGCGGTCGAAGAACTGACCGTGACGAGGATGGCGGTGCTGCGCCCGTGACGTACGAAAACCTGTTCCGGCTCGACGGGAAGCGAGCCGTCGTCCTCGGCGGTGGCAGCGGAATCGGCCGCGAATCCGCCAGGGCACTGGCCGCGCACGGCGCCGAGGTGATCGTCGCGGACCGCGATGTCGCCGCCGCCAAGGAAACCGGCGTGGGCGAGGCGTACGAGATCGACCTGCTCTCGGAAGGCGCGGCCGCGCGGGCGGCGGAGGAACTCGGCGAGATCGACGTCGTCGTGCTGACCGCCGCGACCAACGTGCGCAAACGGCTGCTGGAGTACACGCGCGAGGAATTCGACCGGGTGATCGCGCTGAACCTCGGCGCGACCTTCGAGGTCGTGCGCGCGTTCGGCGCCGGGATGGTCGAACGCGGGCGGGGGAGCATCGTCGGGTTCTCGTCGATCCGCGGCACCACCGTCGAGCCCGGCCAAGGGCCGTACGCGGCGACGAAAGCCGGTCTGGTGCAGCTGTTCCGCACGGCCGCGGCGGAATTCGGCCCGGCGGGGGTGCGGGTCAACGCGATCGCGCCCGGCGTCGTCGAAACACCGCTGACTGCGCAGATCAAGGCGAATCCGGCCTGGTACGACGCGTACGCGACCAAGGGCGCGCTCGGCCGCTGGGCGCGTCCGGACGAACTCGCGGGCGCCGTCGTGTACCTGGCGTCGGACGCGTCGTCGTTCGTCACCGGCTCCGTGCTGGCGGTGGACGGCGGCTGGACCGCGGTCGACGGCCGCTTCGAACCGCCCGCGACGTAAGGAGCACTGCCGTGCCGGAGTTGCCCGATCTGACCGCCGTCGAACTGATCGACCAGTACCGCGCTGGGACTTTGTCGCCGGTCGAGGTCACCGAAGCGGTCCTCGCACGTATCGAGGCACGCGAGCCCGAGCTGCACGCGCTCTACGCGTACGACCCGAGCGGTGCGCGCGAAGACGCGAAGGCGTCCGAAAGCCGATGGCACGCCGGGGAGCCGCTGGGCCCGATCGACGGTGTTCCGTTGACGCTCAAGGAGAACATCGCGACGCGCGGCACCCCCGTTCCGCTCGGCACGGCCGCCACGTCGCTGACGCCCGCGCCCGAGGACGCCCCGGCGGGCGCTCGCGTGCGCGAGTCCGGCGGGGTCCTGCTGGGCAAGACGACCATGCCGGACTACGGGATGCTGACGTCCGGGCTGTCGAGTTTCCACACCGCGTCAAGGAATCCGTGGGACACCACGCGCACTCCCGGCGGCTCCAGCGCCGGTGCGGGTTCGGCGGCGGCCGCCGGCTACGGCCCGCTGCACGTCGGCACCGACATCGGCGGCTCGATCCGGCTGCCCGCCGGCTGGTGCGGTCTCGTCGGGCTGAAGCCGAGCTTCGGCCGGGTGCCGGTGGATCCGCCGTTCCTGGGCCGCGTCGCCGGACCGATGACGCGGACCGTGGCCGACACCGCGCTGCTGATGAGCGTTCTGTCCGGTGTGGACGGTCGCGATCATCTCTCGCTGCCGCCTTCGTCTCTCGACTGGACGTCGCTTTCGGCCGAGGTCAAGGGCCTGCGGATCGGGCTGCACCTCGACCCCGGCGTCGGGCTTCCCGTGCTGCCGGAAACGATCGCCGCCGTCACCGAAGCCGCACGTGTCTTCGAGGCCGCGGGTGCCGTCGTCGAGCCGGTTTCGCCGTTCCTGCGCCGGGAAATGCTCGACGGACTCGACACCTTCTGGCGCGTCCGTGCCTGGTCGGACATGTCGGCCCTGCCCGAAGATCGCCGCGCGAAGGTGCTGCCGTACATCGCCGACTGGGCCGCCGGCGGTGCCGATGTCAGCGGTGTCGACGCCTATCGCGGCTTCGCGCAGATCGACGCCATCGCCGTCGCGACCCTGCGCGCGACCGAACGTTTCGACGTCGTCCTGTCCCCGACCTGCCCGGTCTCGGCCCCGCCCGCCGACTGGCCATCGCCGACCAACGACCCGCGCCGCCCGTTCGAGCACATCGCGTTCACCGTGCCGTACAACATGTCCGGCCAGCCCGCGGTCTCGATCAACTGCGGCTACACGAGCGACGACCAGCCCATCGGCCTCCAGATCAGCGGCCGCCGCTTCGCCGACCTCGACGTCCTTCGCGCCGCTGCTGCCTACGAAACCCTTCGCCCCACTCCGCGCCCCTGGCCCTAATTCAGGCGAGTATCGAGATAAGTGAGCCAGGAGTCCAAATGGGGGCAACGCGAGCGAAGTTCGTCCATGCCCAAGTCAGCTATGGCAAGTGGCCCGTCGTTCGTCTTCGAGTAGCCCGCGCAGTAACGAGCGAGGCGTTTCGACGGGGCGGTATCGAGGCCGTCGTTCACCAGTTCGGGACCGCCCGCGCCTTGCACGTCCTTCTGAAGCCGTTCAGTGAGGCCAGTGCCTGAGAACAGCCAGCCAAGCTGCTCGGCGGCGGCGAAGACCCAGGTCTCCAGCTCGTGGAGGACCAGATGGGGAACGAAACGCGTATCCGAAATCGCCGAAACCAGCGACTTCTCGACATGCTCGACCCGCTCGTACGCGGAGGATGAAGGCCTGTTCCCCATGCCGGGACTATCGGATGGAAAGCCGTAGTAGTCGAACAAGATCGTGAGGGTGTGGATGTCACTGTTGCGCAACAGCAGCCTGATCTCACGTTCCAGCTTGGCCCAGCTGCTCACACCTCCCTGACAGGCAGGTCCAGTGGCGGGCCTCTTGGTCGTCACGATCGACTTCGTGATCGTCCAACCTCGGTCCTGCAGATACGGTTCCAGGACGTTGTTGACCACTGTTTCCTCGGTCTGTCCTTCGACCAGCAGGTGCAGACGCCGATACTTGGTCGTCATCCGCGATTGTTCTCCTCGCGGACAGGGCGTCCGCCGAGCAGGTTCTTCTCCCATAGGTCGCCAAGGGAGTAGTCGGCGAGCCAGCCTTCCAATGTGGAGATATCCGGACGAGTGAAGTCGGAGGTACCCGCCTTGCGGTCGACCACTATCAGGTCACCGACTTCGAACTGATTCATGAGCGTCACGGACTGGGTGGCAATGAGCACCTGGCTTCGCCGTGACGCTTGACGTAGCAGATCAGCGAGCTGAACGATCGCGAAGGGATGGAGTCCGAGCTCGGGTTCGTCCAGCACCACGAGACCCGGCAGCTCTGGCTGCAGCAGAAGCGTCGCCAGGCAGACGAATCGCAGGGTTCCATCCGACATCTGGTTGGCGGAGAAGACCGCATCCGAGTCTTTCTGTCGCCAACGTAAGAGGATCAGATCGTTCGTGTCCGGCTTGAAGAAGAAATCCCGGAAGAACGGTGCCACGAGTTGAACCGCACCGACTATCCGGCGATAGGCGGAAAGCTCGGCGGGGTCGTTGCTTCTCTGCAGGCGGTAGAGGTAGGCGGCAAGGTTTCCGGCGTCGTTGCGGAGGCTGACGTCATCTGCGGTGGTGACGAGGCGTTTGACCGGCGCGTCGGCACTGGTGTCATGGAAGTGATAGACCTTGCAGCCTTGGAGAAGGCCGACGAAGCGTGATGCGAGCCCCTCCGGGTTTCGGCTGACCTCGTCAGGTAGCCGTGTTTCGCGATGTCCCTTCCCAAGCGGCTGTACGGAAGGCCGGATATTCGCCGGTGGGTCGGCACGCATGGTCTCGGTTGCGAAGACCAGTTCATCACGGGCGGCCGGGACCAGAGTGGCTTCGTAGGAGCCGGACTCGGCATGCAACTCGAGGTGTATCCGGGACGGAGATCCGCCGACGTTGAGCAGCGCTGAAGCCCCGCCGTTGAGCCCGACGTACAGCCCCAGCTCACTTTCGACGATGCGGCCGAGAAGCTCGAGCGCGTGGACGAAGTTGCTCTTGCCCGCGCCGTTCGCGCCGATGAGCACGTTCATCGCGCCCAGTTCGACGCGCGCCGAACGGATCGAGGTGAAACCTTCGATCTGGATCGACGTCAGCCGCTGTTGGGTCATGCACCTAGCTTAGGCAATCGTCTGGAAATGATGACGATTCGCCGCCTACCGGCGGCAGAAAGATCAAAGCCCCGGTGACATGACCAGCAGGTCAGGGCCATCGGGGCTCTCGTCGACCAGCTCAGCGTGAGCTGAAGGACGCTTTCCCCACATACGACGCGGCTAAAGGGCCCTTCACCGCATCTCATGCGGGTATGGCGCCCTTCAGCCGCCGATCGCCTCGGCCAGCGCCAGGATCCGCCGCGCGTTGTCCACGTGCAGGTTTTCGATCATCCGCCCGTCCACCGTCACGACACCCTGCCCGGCCGCCTGTGCCTCCTCGAACGCCGCGATGATCTTGCGCGACCGCGTGATCTCCTCCTCGGACGGCGCGAAGATCCGGTTGCACGGCTCCAGCTGCGCCGGGTGGATCAGCGTCTTGCCGTCGAAGCCGAACTGACGTCCCTGCACGCATTCCGCCTCGAAGCCTTCGAGGTCCTTCACGTCGTTGTAGACGCCGTCGAGGATCGCCTTGCCCGTCGCGCGCGCGGCCAGCAGCGCGAGCGAAAGCCCGCCCAGCAGCGGCGCGCGGCCGGGGACGAACTCGGCGTGCAGTTCCTTCGCCAGGTCGTTCGTGCCCATGACCAGCACGGTCAGCCGTTCGGACGCCGACGCGATCTCCTCGGCGTGCAGCATCGCGACCGGCGTCTCCACCATCGCCCAGATCTTCGTGTGGTCCGGCGCGCCACCGAGCTCCAGCGCGCGCTCTATGTTGTGCACTTCGGCGGCGGAGTTCACCTTCGGCACCACGATCGCGGCCGGGCCCGCCTGCGCGGCGGCGCGGAGGTCGGCGTCGTGCCATTCCGTGTCGAGGCCGTTGACGCGGATGGTCACCTCGCGCGAGCCGTACTCCTTCGACGAAGCGGCGGCGCAAACGCGTTCACGTGCGGCTTCCTTCGCGTCGGGCGCGACGGCGTCTTCGAGGTCGAGGATGAGGCCGTCCGCGTCCAGCGTCTTGGCCTTCTCCAGCGCTCTTTCGTTCGCGCCGGGCATGTAGAGGACGGAACGCCTGGGGTTCATGCGGAAGCCTCCTTCGTGGCCGCGTCGTAGGCGGCGGCGAGTTCAGGATCGTCGGCGGCGAGGGCGTCCGCGAGTTCGGCGACCACCCGGCACTGCTTCACCGAGGCGTCGTCCTGCATCTTCCCGTCGATCATCACCGCACCGGTGCCATCACCCATCTCGGCGATGACACGCCGTGCCCAGGCGACGTCCTCAGGCGAGGGCGAGAACACCTTCTTGGCGATGTCGATCTGCACCGGGTGCAGGCTCCAAGCGCCGACGCAGCCGAGCAGGAACGCGTTGCGGAACTGGTCCTCGCAGGCCACGACGTCGCGGATGTCGCCGAACGGCCCGTAGTACGGCAGGATCCCGTTCGCCGCGCAGGCGTCGACCATCCGCGCGACGGTGTAGTGCCACAGATCCTGCTGATAGGTCGTGCGTCCCTCGTTCAGGTCCTCGCCGGTCGGGTCCGTGCGCACGAGGTAACCGGGGTGCCCGCCACCCACCCGGGTGGTCTTCATCCGGCGGCTCGCGGCGAGGTCGGCCGGGCCGAGCGAGATGCCTTGCATCCGCGGGCTGGCGCCGGCGATCTCCTCGACGTTCGCGACGCCGCTGGCGGTCTCCAGGATCGCGTGCACCAGCAGCGGCTTCGTCAGCCCGGCTCGCGCTTCGAGCTGCGCGAGCAGCCTGTCGACGTAGTGGATGTCCTGCGCGCCTTCGACCTTCGGCACCATGATCACGTCGAGTTTGTCGCCGATCTCGGTGACCAGCGTGATCAGGTCGTCGAGCACCCACGGCGAGTCGAGGCTGTTGACGCGTGTCCACAGCTGCGTCTTGCCGAAGTCGGTCGACTTCGCGATGGAGACGAGCCCGTTCCGCGCGGCCTCCTTGCGGTCGGCGCGCACGGCGTCTTCGAGGTTCCCGAGCAGGACGTCGACCTTCTTGGCGATGTCCGGGACCTTGGCGGCCATCTTCTCGTTGCTGGGGTCGAAGAAGTGGATCATCCGCGAAGGAGGCACGGGGATCTGGCGGAGCGGTTCCGGCGCCCCCACCGCGAGCGGGGCGAAGAAATCCTTCGGCGAACGCATCGTTCCTCCATCGCTACGGGCCAAGTGACCGACGGGTAACCCTAAACCCGGAAGGCGGGGAACCGCTGCGGCGCAGCTCACCTCCAAGGGGACACGATCGGCGATCGCGGAGGAATCTGTGGACGACTGGGCCTTGCCGGGTTTCACCGAGCTCGGGTCGCTCGGCGAAGGTGGATTCGGGCGGGTCGTGCTCGCCCGTCATGACGAATCCGCCCAGGTCGTGGCCATCAAATACCTGTACGCGAGGTTCGCGGCAGACCCCCGGCGGCTGGCCGAATTCCGCCACGAGGCGCAGATCCTCAGCCGCGTTTCGGGGCCGCATATCGCCCGTCTGCACCAGTTCGTCGAGACCCCGCAAGGGGCCGCGATCATCATGGAAGCCGTTCACGGAATCTCCCTGAAAGAGATCCTCGGCCGCCAGGAGAAGCTCGAACCCGAAGCCGCGCTGGCCATCCTCAAGGGCTCGCTGCTCGGGCTCGCCGGCGCACACGCCGCGGGCACCGTCCACCGCGACTACAAACCGGCCAACGTCCTGGTCACCCGCGAGGGGCAGAGCAAACTCGTCGACTTCGGCATCGCCGTGCTCGCGGGGCAGACCGGGGTCGCCGCGGGCACGCCCGCGTACATGGCGCCCGAGCAGTGGGCGGGCGGCGTCGCCACCCCCGCGACCGACGTCTACGCCGCGACCTGCGTGTTCTTCCAGTGCGTCGCCGGACACCGGCCGTACGAGGCGGAGCAGACCGAAGTGCTGCGCACGCTGCACGAATACGCTCCGATCCCGTTCGGCGAGGTCCCCGAACCCGTCCGCGACCTCATCGCGCGCGGGATGGCGAAGGACGTCGCCCACCGGCCGTCGGGAGCGGCCGAGTTCGTCGCGGAGCTGGAGGCGTCCGCCAGGAAGGCGTACGGCGAGGACTGGGAGCGCAACGGCTGGCATTGGCTCGCCAAAGGCGCCGGTGTCCTGGTCGCCCTGTCCCCGCTGGCCCTGCTCGGCGCCGGGACCGCCGCCGCACCGGTCGTCGCGGGCGGAGCGGCCACCGCCGGCGGCGGGATCGCGCTCGGCCTCAAGATCACCGCCGCGGTCGCCGCCGCCACCGCGGTCGCCGTCGGGACGGTCGTGGTGGTCGACACGAACAGCGACGACGAAGCGCCGCCACGGACGGCCACCGTCGCCGCGATGAAGGTCGACGTCCTCACCCGCACCGAGAAACTCGACGGCTTCGACTTCAACGGGAAGTACGTCCGGATCAGCGGGCTGAAGGACAAAGCGGTGGAGGAGCGGGTCAACAAGGCGCTGATGGCGCCGATCGACGGCTGGCTCACGAGCGTCTGGCCGCCCGGCAACCCGCCGGAGAAAGAACCCGACGGCGACATCCCGCATATGTCCACCACCGCCGAGGTCCTGCGCCAGGACGACAAGCTGATCTCGGTCGTCTACGAACGGTCGGTCGAAACGGTCCAGCTCGGGAACCGCGGCGCCTACGCCGTCCGGACCCTCGTGATCGACCTGTCCGACGGCGACGTCATCCCGACCGCGGGCCTGTTCGACAACGTCGACGGCAACGCCGAGCGGATGCGGATGGTGGAGGACCGGATGTACGCCTCGGCGAAACCGGGCGAGTGCCTCGCCACGCCGCCGTCGGAACCGGAGCACCTTCCCGCCGGGGCGATGTCGGACCGGTACACCCAGGACGGGGCGATCGTGCAGGCGGCGCCCGCGGCGAACGGGATGGAGTTCCACGTCGCCGCCTTCGCGCTCGGATACCCGATGGCCTGTAATCCGACGACCGTCACCGTGCCCTACGAACGGCTGCGCGGACTGCTGAGCCCCGCGGTCGCGCACCTGCTCGGCGGCACGCAGGGCAAACGCGTCAAAGAGGACAACGTCGGCGCCTTCACCATCACGACGCCGGAAAACTGGCGGCTGCTCGCCGGTGAACCCATCGAGCGCTACCTGGCGACCGCCGACCAGTGCACGCGGCCGTTCTACTGCGCGGGCGTCGTCTTCAGCGACAACTCCCGGGTCGATCCGGCCACGCCGGCGTATGAACCGGGCAAGCCCTACAACCGGTCCACCGGTCCGCGCCCATGTCACTCCCTCGGAGCACCAGGGGAGACCCAGGGGACGCCTGTCCTCCAGCTGAAGGAGCTTCGTTCGATCGGGCCGAAGAAGGCGGCCTACGAAGAGTGGCGCCTCACGTGTTCTGGCGGCGGTAGCGTCACCCAGCGGGTCTGGTTCCTGCCGAAAACGCAGCTCGTGATCGTGGACGAGTGGAACACTCCAGGCCTCGACAAGATTTTGGAAGAGGCGAAGTGGAACTAAGCGACGAGTGGAGACTCCCCGGCTTCACGGAGTTTGAGCAGCTGGGCACGGGCACGTTCGGCCGAGTGGTGCTCGCGCGCCAGGACAACACCGGCCACGTCGTCGCGATCAAGTACCTCTTCTCCCGCTTCGCCGCCGAGCCCGCCTACCTCGAAGCCTTCCGTCAGGAGGCCCTGGCGCTGCACCGGGTGTCGAGCCCGCACGTCGTGAAGCTGTACGAGTTCTTCGAGACGCCGCAGGGCGCGGCGATCGTCATGGAGGCGATCAACGGTGTCTCCCTGCGTTCCGTGCTCCAGGCCGAAGGTGCCCTCGAACCCGAAGCCGCCCTCGCGGTCCTGAAGGGATCGCTGCTCGGGCTGGCCGCGGCGCATTCGGCCAACGTCGTCCACCGCGACTACAAACCGGCCAACGTCCTCGTCGCCGACACCGGTGAGAGCAAGCTGGTCGACTTCGGCACGGCCGTCCTCGCGGGTGAACGCGGCCCGTCCGTCGGCACACCCGCGTACATGGCGCCCGAGCAGTGGTCCGGCGGGCAGGCCACTCCCGCGACCGACGTCTACGCCGCGACCTGCGTGTTCTTCCAGTGCGTCGCCGGGCACCGGCCGTACGAGGCCGAGCAGACCGAAGTGCTGCGCACGCTGCACGAACACGCGCCCATCCCGTTCGGCGAAGTCCCCCAGCCGGTGCACGAGATCGTCGCGCTGGGGATGGCGAAGGACCCGTCGAAACGACCGGTCGACGCGCTCGTGTTCGTCAGCGAACTGGAACGCGTCGCCCGCGCGGGGTACGGCGACGAATGGGAACGCAAGGGCTGGGCACGGCTGGCGAAGGCGGCGGGTGTGCTCGTCGCGGCGACGCCGTTGGTCCTGCTCAGCGCCGGTACCGCGGCGGCACCGGGGGTCGCCGCCGCCGGAACGGGCGCGACGGCCGCCTCCGCGGGCGGGATCGCGGCCGGGCTGAAGATCACCGCCGGGCTCGTCGCGGCGACGGCCGCCGTGGTCGGTTCGGTGGTCGTCTTCTCCGACGCGAGCACTCCGCCGCCGTCACCGCCGACCACGCAACAGGCCGTCGCGCTCAAAGTCGCCATGAAGACCGAGTCCGGGACGGTGCCCGGCACGACCCTCGCCTACACCGGGGACCGGCCGGAGGTGACCGGTTCGCCCGATCAAGCCTGGCTCAAGCGGGTCAACGACGCGCTGATGGCGCCGATCGACGCCTGGAACCGCAAAACCGGTCCGGGCGCCGCCAAGCTGGAGCCGGAACGCGGCCCGTACAAGCTCCTCACGAAGGCCGACATCCGTTCGCAGAACGAGCGGTACCTCTCCGTGCGCTACACGCACGATCTCGAGAACAAACCGCATTCGACCTGGGGAAACGGTCGTGCCGCGGTGACCATCGACCTGAAAGAGGGCAAGGCGCTCACTCCCGCCGAACTGTTCGCCCCTGGGAAGTTCACCGACGACGGGCTGCGGACCCTCGCCGAACTGCTCTGGCCCGACAAGCAGCAGTGCGGTGCGCTCAGCAGCACCTTCCCGTACCAGCCGCTCAAGACGGCCGACCTCACCGAAGAGCCGAAAGTGTGGCTCGCGTTCACCCCGGCGGCCGTCGAGGTCACCGTCGACCTCAACCTCCTCGGCTTCGCCACCGCCTGCGGAGTCCAGGACTACACGCTGCCGTACGACAAGCTGACCGGTCTCCTGAACCCCCAGCTCGTCGAGGGCGTGACCGGCGGAAAACCGCTGAAGGGGACGTCGTCCGCCCCGCCCGCGCAGGGAGGCACCGAGGTTTCAGCCGGCGCGCTCACGCTGCATCTGCCACAGGACTGGTCCGTGGTCTCGCAGGGGCTGGAGAAGGTGCTCGTCGCGCCGGGCTGCCCGGATCCCAAGAAGTACTTCAACTGCAAATACGTCCTGCTGACGGACAACACCCAGCAGTCCGCCGAACAGCCGCCGTACCGGCCCGGTGAGTTCTATCGGCGCAGCGCGGGCGGCCGGGCCTGCAACGCCGCCGGACGGAAGGACCTCCGCCAAGAGGGTGACGCGGTGCGGACGGTTTCCGCCACCGCACCGGTCGGCGGCGCGACGGCGACCTACGAGGAGTGGACGATCCAGTGTGTTCCTCGTGGACAGACGGGCGGAAGCGGCGAGGCGCAGGTGACTCAGCGGATCTGGTTCCTTGCGGACAGGCAAATCGTGGCGCTGGACGAGTGGCGGACGCCGGGCGTCGAGGAACTCCTTCGTACCGCGACGATTTCGTGACCTGACCTGCGAAAGTCCAAAGTGGAATGAGTATGCATTGGGCCGAATGGCCTAACGTCCACCGTTGAGGCCCGTGACCGTTCGGAGACGCCGGGTAACACCACTTACCTCCCTCTCACTCGGTTGGCGGCACGGTCGGACTGAAGTCGAATGACCGCCTACCGACCGGTCACCGATGACAAGGCGCCGCCGATCGCAGCCACTCCCGTTGTCCGGCGCCGCCGCCTCCCCGCCCTGTTAGACAGGTCATGTGCCGCTTCCACCGAGGTGGCACGGGATGACGAGCCCTAGGGAAACCAGGTTCGAAGGAGGCGGAACGTGGCGGCTACACCGAACATGGAGAGCTCGACGGTCGCCGGTGGCGCGAAGCGCAGCCGGTCACTGCCGAGCCGGGTGGTGCCGCCGATCGAACTGCCCGCGAGCGTCGGGGAGCTTTCGCGCAAGGCGGCGGCCCTGCTCGGCTGGAACGGCATCGTCTTGCCGGAGACCACCGTGCTCGGCCGCAAGATCTGCGTGGTCGCCCGGCTCCGTACCGACGTGCACGCGGAGCGCATCGCGATGGGCATGGGTCCCGTCGTCGATCGCGCCACCGTCGACACCTGGACATGGCCAGAGCTGGCCGCGACCGCACCCGCGCCGGCCGCCGAGATCATCGGCGTCCTCGCGGTCGCCCGGCACTGGCGCACCGCGATGGCCTCCGCGGTTCCGTTCGCACGTTACGGCGAGGCCGCGATGGTTCTCCCATCGCCTGCCGTACTGACGGAGGACTACGTCGGCAACTGCCTGCCGCGTGCCCGCGCCTACGGGCTCGGCATCGTCACCGCCGACCCCAACGCGGTGACCGACCTCGACCTCGAGGGCCACGGCGAGCGCATGATCCTCGACGAGGACCCGGTCTCGCGCCTGGTCAACGAGATCGTCTACGACCAGCTTCTGCGCGAGACCGAGCTTCCTGCCGAAGTCGACTGAACGCGCTACCGTCGGGTCCATGCGAGTCGTCATTGCGGGTGGACACGGACAAATCGCGCTGAAGCTGGAGAAACTGCTCTCCGCACGCGGTGATCAGGCGGTGGGGATCGTGCGCAACCCCGATCACGTCGCCGATCTCGAAGCGGCCGGTGCCGAAGCGGTCGTCCTGGATCTGGAAAAGTCCGATGTGGACGCCGTCGCCAAGGCGCTCGACGGCGCCGATGCCGCCATCTTCGCGGCGGGCGCCGGGCCGGGCAGCGGGACGGCCCGCAAGGACACTGTGGACAGAGCGGCCGCGGAACTCTTCGCGGCCGCAGCCGAACAGGCGGGTGTGCGCCGGCATGTCCAGGTCGGCTCCATGGGGGCGGACAAATGGGAGACCGCGGACGTCCCGGACGATTTCCGGATCTACCTCAAGGCCAAGAAGGCGGCCGAAGACGATCTGCGTGCCCGCGATCTCGAATGGACGATCCTGCGGCCGGGACAGCTCACCAACGACGAGGGCACCGGCAAGATCCTGATCGCCGAGTCCACCGGCCGCGGGCCCATTCCGCGGCAGGACGTCGCCGCGATCCTCGTCGCGCTGCTCGACACCCCGTCGACCGCGGGACGCGTCCTCGAAGCCATCTCGGGTGATACTGCTATCTCTCAGGCCTTTTCCGCTCTGTGAAACCTTAGTGTGTGGACGTAATCCGTCTTTTGAATGAACGGAGAAGGTCCTTGCGCGAGGACATCGCGGTCTTCAGTGGCAGCGCCCATCCCGAGCTCGCCGAAGAGATCTGCGCCCATCTCGGTGTTCCCCTGCATCCGGTGAAGGTGCAGCGGTTCGCCAACGACTGTCTCGAAGTCCAGCTCGAAGCGAACTGCCGCGAGCGCGACGTCTTCCTGATCCAGCCGCTGGTGCGGCCGGTACAGGAACATCTCGTCGAACTGCTGCTGATGCTGGACGCCGCGCGGGGCGCTTCGGCGAAGCGGATCACCGTCGTCATGCCGCATTATTCGTACGCCCGCTCGGACAAGAAGGACGCGCCGCGGATCTCGATCGGCGGCCGTCTCGTCGCCGACCTGATGGCGACCGCGGGCGCCGATCGCGTCCTCGCGATGACCCTGCATTCGCCGCAGGTGCACGGGTTCTTCAGCGTCCCGGTCGATCACCTGCACGCGTTGCAGGAACTGGCGAAGCATTTCCGCCAGTACGACCTGTCCGCGACCACCGTCGTCTCGCCGGATCTCGGCAACGCCAAGGAGGCCGCGCATTTCGCCCGGCTGCTCGGTGTTCAGGTCGCGGCGGGCGCGAAGCAGCGCTTCGCCGACGACAGGGTCGAGATCAGCTCGGTGATCGGCGAGATCACCGGCCGCGACGTGATCGTCCTCGACGACGAGATCGCCAAGGGCAGCACGGTGATCGAACTGCTCGGCAAGCTCCGGGAACTGAAGCCGCGCTCGATCCGCGTCGCCTGCACGCACGGCCTCTTCTCCAGCGGAGCGCTCGAGCGGATCGGCAGCCAGCCCGACGTGCTGGAGGTCGTCTGCACGAACACGGTGCCCATCCCGCCGGAGGAGCAGAGCCCGAAGCTGCGGGTCCTTTCGATCGCGCCCGCGCTGGCGGAGGCGATGCGCCGGATCCACAACGGCGAGTCGGTCAGCGCCTTGTTCGAAACCGCTTAGGCAGTGCCGAGGACCCGGTCGAGGTAGGTGTTCGCGAAGAGCCCGGCCGGGTCCACCTCCTTGCGGACCCGCAGGAATTCGTCGAAACGCGGGTACCGCGAGCGCAGCGTCGCGGCGTCGAGGTCGTGCATCTTGCCCCAGTGCGGGCGGCCGCCGACCTCGCCGACGATCGACGCGAATCCGGCGAAGTACTCGCGGTAGGGCATGCCGACGAACTGGTGGATCGCGATGTAGGCCGAGTCGCGGCCGTTCGCGGTCGACAGCCAGATGTCGTCCGCGGCGGCGACGCGTACCTCGACCGGGAACGCGACCGGGTTCTCCAGCTTCGGGACGAACGCGCGGAGTTCGGAGAAGACGTCGTGCAGCGCTTCGCGCGGGATCGCGAACTCCGACTCGACGAAACGCACGCCGCGATGGGTCACGAAGACGCGATGCGACGTGTCGCTGTACTCGCGGGCGGAGAGGATGTTCGAGGCGAACCGGCCGAGCGGCTGCACGAGTTTCGGCACCGCGCGGCCGAGACGGCACAGCCCGCCGAACGCGAGGTTCTCCGTGACCTCGTAGTCGACGAACTCCTTCAGCTTGCTCAGCGGCCGGTGCTCGCTGCCCGCCGGAAGCCGGTTGTTGCGCTTGACCAGTGCGTTCTTGCCGTAGGGGAACCAGTAGAACTCGAAGTGGTCGTTCTCGTCGGCGAACCGGTCGAAGCCTTCGAGGACCTGTTCGAGCGGTTCCGGCCGCTCCTGGGCGGAGAGCAGAAACGACGGTTCACACTGAAGGGTGACCGTGCTGATGACGCCGAGCGCGCCGAGCCCGACTCGCGCGGCGGCGAAGAGGTCGGGGCGTTCGTCCGCCGAACAGGTGACCACGGTGCCGTCGGCGAGCACGAGTTCGAGCGCGGCGATCTGGGTGGCGATCCCGCCGAGCCGGGCGCCGGTGCCGTGGGTGCCGGTGGAGATCGCGCCCGCGACGGTCTGCGCGTCGATGTCGCCGAGGTTGGTCATGGCGAGGCCCAGCGCGTCGAGTTCGGCGTTGAGCTGTTTGAGCGTGGTCCCCGAACGGACCGTGACCAGGCCTTTCGCGACGTCGGCCGACGCGATCCCGGTCCAGCCGGTCAGGTCCATGGCGTCCGAGTTCGCGGCGGCGATCGCGGTGAACGAGTGACCGCTGCCCAGCGGGCGCAGGCGCCGCCCGTCCGCGGCGGACCGGCCGATCGCATCGGCGATCTCCTCCGTGCCGCGCGGCCGGTGCACGCGCAGGGGTGAAGCCGCCGCGGTTCCCGCCCAGTTGGTCCACCGAGTCATGCGCCCACCGTTTCGTGAAGTCCGCTTCTGAGAGGCCCGAGTGCCGAAACAGTAAGTGAATAGTATTCGCGTTTCAAGCCCTTCTGTCGTACCTTAGTTCGGGTGACCAGTGCGACGGTGTACGACTTGGCGACGAAGGACCTGGATCCTCCGTTCGCGATTGTCGACTTGGATGCGTTCGACGCGAACGGCGCCGACCTGCTGCGGCGGGCGAGCGGCAAACCGATCCGCGTGGTCAGCAAATCCGTGCGCTGCCGGTATCTGCTCGAACGTGTTCTCGCGAGGCCGGGTTTCGAAGGCCTCATGTGTTACTCGCTCGCCGAGGCCGTCTGGCATGTCGAGCAGGGGACGTGCGACGACATCGTGGTGGCGTACCCGACCGTCGATCACGGCGCGCTGCGGCGGCTGGCGGCGAACGACCGGGCGCGGGCGGCGATCTCGATCATGGTCGACTCGCCCGAACATCTCGACCTGGTCGATGCCGCGCTGGGGCAGGGGCATCCGGAAATCCGGGTCTGCCTGGAACTCGACGCTTCGTGGCGACCGCTGCCCGGAGTGCATGTCGGCACCCGGCGCTCGCCGGTGTTCAGCCCGCGGCAGGCCGCGGATCTGGCGCGGACCATCTTGTCCCGCAAGGGTTTCCGGCTCGTCGGGATGATGGCGTACGAAGGTCAGATCGCCGGGTTGGGCGACGCGGCCGGCAGTGGGGCCAAGAACTCCGTCATCGGCTGGATGCAGCGGAAGTCCATTGTGGAAATCGCGAAACGCCGCGCGGCCGCGGTTCGCGCCGTCCGGGCACTGGCGGATCTGGAGTTCGTCAACGGCGGCGGCAGCGGCAGCGTCGAATCGACCGGCGCCGAAGCGGCCGTCACCGAGATCGCGGCGGGCTCCGGCCTGATCGGGCCGACGCTCTTCGACGGTTACGCGCACTTCTCGCCGCGCCCGGCCGCCATGTTCGCGCTGCCCGTCGTCCGGCGCCCCGCGCCGAAGGTCGCGACGCTCTTCTCCGGCGGCTACATCGCTTCGGGCCCCGCCGAGTCTTCGCGGCTCCCGACGCCCTACCTGCCCGAAGGCCTCTCGCTGCTCGGATTCGAGGGCGCCGGCGAAGTCCAAACCCCCGTCTCCGGCGAAGCGGCCCGCCACCTGCGGCTCGGCGACCGCGTCTGGCTGCGCCACGCGAAGGCCGGCGAACTCGCCGAACGCTTCACGCACTACCACGTCGTCGTCGGCGACCGCGTCGACCGGACCGTCCCCACCTACCGAGGCGAATCCCAAAACTTCGGCTGATTCCGCGCGACCCCACCCCCCACCCATCCCTGGGGGGCGCGCCCCGCACCAGCGTATCGGGAGGGGGCGACGGGGAACGGGGTTCGGAGGGGTGAGGGGCGAGGTTGTCCACAACTGTGGGTGGGTGTGGACAACTTATGTGGACAACCAGGTAAGGCCAGGTCAGGGCCAGTGTGGGCGGGGTTCCTGGGAGTCGTGTGACTGGTGAGGCGGTGGTGTCGGGCGCTGGTGGACACGAATGGAGCAAGGGGATCCACCGGTGACGCGAAGGCCTCCTTTGGGACGTTGAGCGTCTCAAAGGTGCCCTTCAGGACGTCCGGACAACGCGCCGGGGGGTCCACAGTGGACTAACGTGGGCCGAAGGCGTCCTTCATCGCATCGGACGCGGGGAAAGCGTCCTTCGGCACCAAGGCGGGCCCGCCTGAGGGTTCCCAATGTCGCATTGGGACGCTCAGCGACTCGAATGCGACATTGGGAACCCCCAAGCAGAACCCCAGCCGGAAGAACCTCAGGCCTCGCCGAACTTGCTCGCCAAGTAGCCCTTAACGACCGACTTCGCCTCCGCCACGATCCGCTCGTCCCCGCGCGGGTCACGGCGGAAAGCCAGCTTCAGCAGCGCGTCGGCGGTCTCGTTCGCGATCGTCAGCGCGAACCGGATGTCGTCCGGCGGCGACTGGATCCGCGCGGCGAGCACGTCGGTGAGCGCGTCGACGATGACCGCGTTGTTGTCGCGCGTCTCGTCGAGGAGCTGCCGGTCCACGACGTCACCGAAGTGGACCTTCGAGAAGCCGGGGACCTCGCGGTGCATGTCGAGGTAGATGTCGAGGATCGAGTCCACGACGTCCCACCAGTGCTCGGGCGCGAGTTCGTTCAGGGTTTCCGACACCGAGGCGACGAACCGTTCGAGGTTCCGCTGCGTCAGCGCCTGCACCACGGCCCGCTTGTCGGGGAAGAACTGGTACAGCGAACCGACGGCCACCCCGGCGCGTTTGGCGATCAGCGTGGTCGTCAACGCGTCGTAGCCGAGTTCGTCGATCAGCTGGGCGCTGGCGTCGAGCATCTGCTCCACCCGCTTGGCGCTGCGCTGCTGAACGGGCTGCCGCCGGAGCGGAGTCGTCTCCGCTTGCGGTTTCGCGGCCTGGATGTCGGACACTCGGGCTCCTCCTTCGCTGATCTGCGACTTTATCGTGCCGACAGGGTTCCCCCCGGTCGAGTGAAGGCATAGTATCTGAGAACTTTTCATGTTCGGCCGAGTCTGAAGAGGAAAGGTGCGTCGCCGGTGGAGAATCCGACCTTCCCGTCCGAATTCCTGTGGGGTGTATCGACCTCCGCCTTCCAGATCGAGGGGGCGACCGGGGAAGGCGGCCGAGGACAGTCCATTTGGGACACGTTCACCGAAACGGAGGGAAAGATCGCGCGGGCTGAGCACGCCAAGGTAGCGGCCGATCACTTCCACCGCTACTCCGAGGACATCGCGCTGATGGCCGAACTCGGCGTCGGCGCCTACCGCATGTCCTTCGCCTGGCCCAGGATCCAGCCCGACGGCGAAGGCAAGCCCAACGCCGAAGGCCTTGCCTTCTATGACGAATTGCTCGACGCGGTCTGCGCCGCCGGTATCGCGCCGACCGGGACGCTCTTCCATTGGGACCTCCCGCAGGCGCTCGAAGACAAGGGCGGCTGGCTTTCCCGTGATACCGCCGAACGCTTCGCCGAGTACGCCGCCATCGTGGGCGAGCGGTTCTCCGATCGGGTGAAAATGTGGATCCCGCTCAACGAGCCCATGGTCATGTCGATCTTCGGCTACGCGATCGGCGAGTACGCGCCCGGCAAGACACTTCTGCTCGACGCCCTCCCCACCGCGCACTATCAGAATCTCGCGCACGGTCTCGCGGTCCAAGCGCTCCGCGCGGCCGGGGCCCGCAGCGTCGGCACGGCCAACAATCATTCGCCGATCTGGCCTGCCACCGATTCGCCGGAAGACAAGGCCGCGGGCGAATGGATCGACGCCCTCATCAATCGCACCTACGCGGATCCGGTGCTGCTCGGCCGTTATCCCGAACAAGTCGTCCCGCATCTCCCGGCGGGTTTCGCCGACGATCTGCCGACCATCGCGCAGCCCCTCGACTTCTACGGGGTGAATTACTACGAGCCGCAGGGCGTCGCCGCGCCCGGCGAAGGCAATCCACTTCCCTTCGAGCTTCGCGCGATCGAGGGATATCCCATGACCACCAACGATTCGCCGATCGTCCCGCACGGGCTGCGCGAACTGCTGGTCGGCTTCCACGAGCGCTACCGCGAGCACCTCCCGCCCGTCTACATCACCGAAAACGGCTGCAGCTTCGACGACGTCGTCGCCGAAGACGGCCACGTCCACGACCAGGAACGCATCGACTTCCTCGACAGTCACCTCGTCGCGGTGCGCGAAGCGATGGACGCCGGCGTCGACATCCGGGGGTACTTCGTCTGGTCGCTGATGGACAACTTCGAATGGTCGAAGGGCTACCAGCCCCGCTTCGGCCTGGTGCACATCGACTACGAAACCCTGAAGCGCACACCGAAGGACTCCTTCGGCTGGTACCGGAAACTGATCCGCCATGAGTGAGGTCCGGGAACTGCCCGAGGCGCTCGCCGAGCCGGTCGCCAGGGTCCGCGCGGGGTGGATGAGCCTGCTGTTCTTCGCGAACATCGCGCTCTGGCTGGGGGTTTACGCGCCCATCCAGGTCCTCCTGCCCAAACAGGCCGAACTGCTGGACGCCGCGAACAAGGAAGCCGTGTTCAGTCTGGTCACCGGCATCGGCGCGGTCGTCGCGCTGATCGCCAACCCGGCCGTCGGCCTGCTGTCCGACCGGACCTGTTCGGCTCACGGCCGTCGTCATCCGTGGACGGCGGCCGGTGCCGCGGTCGCCGCCGCCGGACTGCTCGTCCTCGCGTTCGCCCCGAACGTCGCGGTCATGGTGCTCGGCTGGTGCCTGGTCCAGGCGGGGCTGAACGGGATGCTCGCGATGCTGGTGTCGGCCATCGCCGACCGCGTGCCCGTACCCCAGCGCGCTCAGGTCGGCGGCCTGGTCGGCATCGCCCAGATGCTCGGGACCGTGCTCGGCGCGGTGGTGGTCGTGGTGATGCTCGACCTCGCCGGGCTTCCGCTGGGATACGCGGTGTGCGCGGCCGTCGTACTGGCCGGCGCGGCGGCGTTCGTCCTGCGCACACCGGACGCGCGGCTGCCGGTCGCGTTCCGGCCGTCCGCCCGCGTCCGTGACGTGCTCGCCAATCTGTGGATCTCCCCGCGCAGGCATCCGGATTTCGCCTGGGCGTGGGGCTGCCATTTCATGATCAACCTCGGCAACGCCTTCGGGACGCTGTACCTGTTGTTCTTCCTCAAGGACGCGGTGCATTACGAAGATCCGGACACCGGGCTGCTGATCATGATGGGTCTCTACGGCGCGGCGCTCATCGTCGGCGCGCTCATCGCCGGGCATTTCTCCGACAAGACCGGCCGCCGGAAGCCGTACGTCCTCGCGGCGTCGGCGGTGATGGCCGTCGCGGCCCTGCTGCTGGTCGTCTGGCAGAACTGGACGGCCGCGCTCGCGGCGTCACCGCTGCTGGGAATCGGTTTCGGCGCGTACATGGCGGTCGCGCTGGCGATGCTCACACAGGTGCTGCCCGCCGCGCAGGACCGGGCGAAGGACCTCGGGGTCATCAACATCGCGAACTCGCTGCCGCAGGTGGTGGCGCCGATGCTGACCGCGCCGATTTTGGCCTACCTGGGCGGATATCCGAGCCTCTTCGCGGCTTCGGCGCTGTCCACCGTCATCGCCGCGGTACTGGTCACGCGGGTGAAGGGCGTCAGCTGAAAGTTGGAGACCGCGGACCGGTGCCGGTCGGGGGAGGGGAGTGCAACGGCACCGGCCCGCGGGGTTCGGGGATGGCAGCGCGTTCCGGGGCAGGTATCGCGCTGCGTTTGTGATCATCAACCTAGCGACCGATTACTGCCTTCGCTAGGTGTTCTGCCGATAATTTTCGATTAATCGCGGTGGGGACCGGGGTGATTACCGAGAGCGGTTCATCGCGTTCGGGGGTACGCGTGAACCGCCGCCGGCAAAGGCGAGATCGTGGCGTGGTTGCCGAGGGGGCTGCTCGGACCGCCGGTCACTCGCCTGGCTTCAAGCGTGCACGCCGCCGATGGCGGCACGACGCGGGTTGACCAGCGCGTGCCTGCCGGTGGTTTCGGCCGGGCTCACGCCGCGGCTCTGCCCCGGGACGCGGCGGCGGCTTTCGCGCCGGTGGTCCTGGGTGGCCGCGATCTGCTGGGGGGCGAGGCCGCCGGCGACCAGGTGCTCGTGCGCGACCTGCCATACCGAGCAGGGGGCCTTGCACTTGTGCCAACGGGTCGAGCAGGTGGGGCAGTCCCCTCGCTCGTCGGGCTCGTGCGCCTGGAGCATCGCGCGCCAGCCTTCGGCGAGCCGGGGGAGCTCCGAGCGGGCGACCGATACGAGCGACTGCGCGTCGGCCCGGTTCGCGAGATCGGAGAGCATGTCGAGGCGTTCCCAAACCGCGTTGCGGAGAACTTGCCCTAGGACCTGATCCACGGAGAACTCACCGTTACCTTTCCGCCATTTTGGCGGCTTCGTTGAGCGCTGCCCTGAGCTGTCCGAGCTGGCCGGACGTCAGGCGCGCGGTCTCTCCTGGCGGCGAGACGAGAACCACCTGGTTGTCTTCGACGAACACGGTGACGGCCCGTTCACGGCTGATGAGATCGCCGCACTGCACCCGCCAGACCAGTTGTCCGCCTTCGTAACGGCGCACACTCGCGGTACGGGGGTCGACCGGGGCGGAAGGGGAGACCGGACGGTTCGCGCCGGGGGCGACCGCGACCGTCGGCTGACCGCCGGGGCCGGCCGCACGCAGGTGGCGCGTGGCCATACCGGGCCGTCCCGCGGTGATGGAGCCTGTTGCGATCGAGTCCACGAACTCCACTGGCTCTTCTCCGCTCTCTCGTTCCACGTCGTCTTCGTATCCGCGTGTCCGCACCTTTAGGGGGTTCGGAGACTTGGTAGCTCTCTGTGATCGCGGCCGGTGGCCGGTCGGTCACGGAGATCTGACAACTACAGTGATGTGAAACCGAGTGCGATAGAAGGTCGAACCGCCGTCATAGCGGTGACCGGACGAGGTTTCACGGTAAGCGGTCAAACGACTTCTGCCGGGCCGATCACGACGGGCGATCCGGTGTTTCGCACGGTTGAATAGGTGTGCCTACGCTGTTTCTCGACCCCAACGGAACTGTGAGGGGGCGCAATGGACGCCAGTATCGGTGGCGGCGCTGTCGCCGGCTCGGACGCTGCAAGCGGTTCGGGGCGCCAGAGTCACCCCGTGCCACCGGATGCCTGGGAGCAGCCGGAGATGCGAGCCGCACTGGCCACACGGGAGATCTCGTCGGTGTACCGGCTGTTGCGCAAGCACGGTGTTTCGCAGCGTCAGATCGCCGCGATGACCGGCCAGTCGCAGTCCGAGGTGTCCGAGATCCTCAAAGGTCGCCAGGTGATGGCGTACGACGTGCTCACCCGCATCGCTGACGGCCTTGGTGTCCCCAGGGGATACATGGGTCTCGCCTATGACGAGGCGACAGCGATAAAGGTCGTCGGTGCTGCCGACGGCCAGCAGGCGGAGGAGGACGAGTCCGTGAAGCGACGGAGGTTCCTCGCGCACGCCGCCCAGGTCACGATGGGTGCGGCGGTGTTCGGTCCGGAATCGGGTACGTGGTCGGCGGGGCCCGCGAAGACGCCCGCCCCCGGGCGAATCGGCATGACCGACGTCCGCCAGGTGGAAGCCGCGACCAGAGCGCTCCGGTCCCTCGACTACCAGTACGGCGGCGGTTTCTGCCGCGACGCCGTGGTCGCGCAGCTGTCCTGGGGGCAGCAGATGCTCGAGTCCAACGGCACCGAGATGGTCAAGAGCCGCCTGTACGTCGCCCTCGCCGACCTGCACAGCCTCGCGGGCTGGACCTCCTTCGACACCGGCCTCATGGATTCCGCGCGCGGGCATTTCGCGAACGCGCTCGACCTGGCCAAACAGGGCGACAACCACCCGCTGGTCGCCAACGTCCTCTACCGGATGGGCCGCGTCTACCTGCACCAGGACGCGCCCAACGACGCGTTGAAACTGTTCCAGCTCGGCCAGATCGCCGCCCAGGAATCGGGCTCCGAGCTGGCGGTCGCCGTGCTCTGCGCCAACGAGGCCTGGGCCTACGCGATGATGGGCAACGAGGAACAGGCCGTGAAGCTGCTCGGCCGGAGCAAGGACGAGTTCGCCCGCGCCAACCTGGCCGAGGCCGAATCCTGGGTCAAATTCTTCACCGAGACCGACGTCTACGCCATGATCGGCACCGTGCACACCGTGCTCGCCGCGAAGAACACCGAGCACACCAAGTACGCGATCCCGGCGCTGACGAAGGCCGTCGAGTCCTACACCGACGACATGGCCCGCAGCAAGACGTTCATGCTCAGCGCACTGGCCACGAACCACCTGCTCGAAGGCGATCTCGACCACGGCGCCAAGGTGGGCTCGAAGGCCGTCGACTGTGCCGAGGGCATCAAGTCGGAGCGGGTGAAGGACCGGATGCGGCCACTTCAGGTCGAGGCGGAACGCCGCCGGAACAACGCCGACGCCCGTGACCTCGCCGATCGCCTCAACTCCTTCTACGCCGCCTGAGCCGACCGGTCCGGGCGGCCGGTTCACGCCCGCCATCCTGCGCGACGCCCTCGGGCGGACGTGCGATCTGCTGGGCGTGGACGCCGAAGGCGCCCGCCTGCTGAGGTTCACCAACAACGCCGTCTACGAGCTGGCGAGCGCGCCGTTCGTCGTCCGGATCGTCGGCTCCACCCGCCTGCGGCATCGCGTCGGCACGGTCGTGCGGGTCGCGCGGCATTTCGAACGGCACTCGGTGCCTGCCATCCGCCTCGTTCCCGGTTTCGACCAGCCGTTGCCGGTCGGCGAACATCTCGTCACGGTCTGGTGGAAGGTGCCCCAGACCGGCCGGAAGGCGAAGTCGGCCGATCTCGCCGCGCTGCTGCGCCAGGTCCACGCGCTTCCGCCGCCCGAAGGGCTCGCCGAATGGGCGCCGTTCGCCGCGATCCGCGCCCGGGTTTCGGACGCGGAGGAGCTGGCCGAGGGCGACCGGCGGTTCCTGCTCGAACGCTGCGCCGAGGTCGAAGCCGCGCTCGCGGACCTCGACTTCCCCCTGCCCAGGGGCCTCGTCCACGGCGACGCGCACACCGGGAACCTGATCCCCGGACCGGACGGGCCGGTGCTGTGCGATTTCGATTCCTCCTGTGTCGGGCCGCCGGAATGGGATCTGACGCCGCTCGCCGTCGGCCATGAACGGTTCGGTGATCCACCGGCCCGCTATCGCGTGTTCGCGCAGCGGTACGGATTCGACGTGACCACGTGGTCCGGGTTCTCGGTACTGCGCGCGATCCGTGAACTGAAGCTCACGACGAGTGTTCTCCCCATTCTCCGGAGTCATCCCAGCGTGCGGGATGAGCTGCGAAAACGATTGAACGATCTCCGGAACGGACGGACCGGTGCGCGCTGGAACCGGTATCGCTGACTCACCCGGGAAAGGCATCTGCACGTGCATTCGCCGACGGCGAATGACCGTTCGTCGCTTGTCCGAATTCGTCGATCAAACGGTGACGAATTCGCCCGGGCTAATCACTTCTCTCGGCCCAATGCTCCCCCGAATGTGCAACTTGCAGCTACGCTGAGTCATTCGGTTCGGCGCGTTCACCCGGTCGCTGAGTACCGATCGGTGTGTGGGGTCACAGCTGTTCCAGCCGTGTGCGCAGAGCGTCAGCCTCCGGGCGGCCGAGGCCGACGAGGATGGGCAACGCCCGGTCGTAGAACCGCCTCGCCTCGTCGATGTTCCCTTCCGCCTCGGCGACCTCGCCGAACGCGGCCAGGGCCCTGGCGACCTCGAACCTCGACCCGCTGGCCTCCATGGTGCTCAGCGACGCTTCGAGTTCGGTCCGCGCGGCCGCGAGATCCCCGGTCGCGGTGAGGGCGCGGCCGAGATCGGTCCGGGCGCGGGCCACGTTGTAGGGGTCGGCGGCCAGCACCTCGCGAGCGCGGGTGAGGTGCTCGATCGCCGGTTCGGCCCGTCCGGCCTTGAGCTGGGTCGAGCCGAGGTTGATCAGCGCGAGCCCGACGTCGTGCGTGCGGTTCTGGCCTTCGCTCAGGCGATGATCTTCGGTGAACCACCGCACCGCGTCGTCCAGCCTGCCCTGCGCCAGCGCGACCAGGCCGAGGCCTTCCACCGACCGGATCTCGACGACCTCGTTGCCTGCCTTCCGCGCCGTTTCGCGTCCCGCCTCGTAATGCGAGACGGCCTCGTCGAACCGGCCGGTGCCGCGGCAGGCGGCGCCGGCGCGGTTGTGCATCAGGGCCTCCGCGGAAGCGTTGCCCCAAGCCCGCGCGCAGCGCACACCGGCCTGGCTCACCTCCAGGAAATCCGGATAGTGCTTGCGCAGCAGGAAGAGCGGCCACATCGCGGCGGCGAGCTGCCAGCCGAGTTCCGGCAGCTGCCAGGTTTCGGCGGTCTTGACGGCGGCGATGAGGTTCTCGCGTTCGAGTTCGAGCCAGGCGAGTTCCTCGTCGGGGGACGCGAACGACATCGGCGACGGTGGCCGGTACTCGTAGCGGTACGGGATCGGGTCCTGGTCGGGGACCGTCATGGCGGTGGTCTTCGAGGCGGTGAAGAGGTACCACTCGAGCATGCGGCGCACCGCGATGTCACGGTCGTACTCGTTGCCCGCCGTCTTCTCCTTGGCGTGCAGCCGCGCGAGGTCGTGGAAGGTGTACCGGTCGTCGCCGCGGTCGATCAGCAGTCCGACGTCGACGAGCTGGTCCAGCAGGTCTTCGGCGACCTCCTCCCGGACGGCGATCGACGCGGCCGCCACGCCGACCCCGAAATCGGGACCCGGGTGGAGCCCGAGCGCCGCGTACAACGCGGCGGCGTCGGAGGGAAGCTCGTCATAGGAGAGGTTGAAGCTGGCTTCCACCGATTGCGCCTCTTTCGTCGACAGCGTGGCCAGTCGACGATATTCCTTCCCCAGTTCGGTGGCGATCTTCTCCAGGGACATCTTCGGCCGTCCGGCCAGCTTCGCGCTGACCGTGGTGAGGGCGATCGGCAGGCCGCCGCACAGCTCGGCGATGTCCCGCGCCCGCGCGGCTTCGGCACCGACCCGCTCCGCACCGACCGCGCGGCCGAGCAGCTCGGCGCTGTGCGCGGAACCGAACGGGGCCAGCTCGACCAGCCGCGCGCGATGCTCGGTCTGGAGCCTGCCCATTCGGCGCCGCGAGGTCACGATCACGAGGCTTCCCTCGCCGGCGGGCAGCAGCGGAAGCACCTGTTCGGTCGATCCCGCGTTGTCGAGCAGCACGAGCAATGGCCGTCCGGCGGTCGTCGTGCGGTACAGGGCGGTGAGCTCCTCGACGTCCGAGGGCAGCCCCTCCGGCGGAACGCCCAGTGCGCGGAGGAACCGGCCGAGTGCTTCGTTCGCCGAGAGCGGGCCGTTGGTGCTGAACCCGCCGAGATCCGCCCACAGATGCCCGTCCGGGAACCGGTCGCCGAGCTGCCGGGCCCACGCGGTGGCCAGCGCGGTCTTCCCGATCCCGCCCTGGCCGCTGATCAGCTGCACGGCAGGCCCGTCGGTGTCGTGCTGGGTCAGCAGCTTCTCGAGCAGCGCGAGTTCGGCTGTGCGGTTGGTGAAATGCGCCGGGGCGGGCGGGAGCTGGCGCGGGCCCGAACTCACCTGCCGGGTGAGCCTGACCGCCGATCGCTGCCGCGGTACCTGTGGCGTGCTGACTTCACTTTCACCCGGCAACGGGCCGCCCATCAACCATCCCCTCTTCGGGTTAACCCCAGCGAACGCGTAGAGCATCCCGGTGGAGCTCGGGGGAGGACAGCGAAACCGCCCAAATGCGGCCGGATGGAGCAAACACTGTCACAGCTCGATGGTCGGTAGATTGTGGCCGACATGGGGCGCAAGGCTTCTAATGAGTGAAAGAAGGAACGATGAGCACAGCAGGTAAGACCCGCTGGCAAGAAGGACTGTCGAACGAGCTGGACCACTGGAGGATCTGGCTGTCCGGTGGTCCCGAGGCGTTCGCCGGTGGAGGGTTCAACGACTACGAATGGCGGACCAGCCCGGACTCGGACCTGCGGAACCAGCCGCATCTGACGCGCAACCTCGAATCGTTCGCCCCGGAGAGATCGACGGTGCGCATCCTCGACGTCGGCGCCGGCCCGCTGACCTGTGTCGGCAAGGTGTGGCCCGGCCGCACGGTGGAGATCACCCCGGTGGACCCGCTCGCCGACCGGTACAACGCCCTCCTCGCCGAGCTGGAGCTGACTCCCTTGGTGGCCACCCAGGACGCCGAGGTGGAGAAGCTCTCCGAGGTGTTCCCGGTGAACCACTTCGACCTGGTGTACTGCCAGAACGCGCTGGACCACGTCTACGACCCGGTGCTCGGCACCCGTCAGATGCTCGAGGTCGTCAAACCCGGCCACGCCGTCGTGCTGATGCTCAACGTGAACGAGGGCGAGCGCGAGAACTACTTCGGGCTGCACCAGTGGAACTTCTGCCGTGAAGGCGACGACCTCGTCGTCTGGAATCACGACGGCCGGGTGAGCGTCAACGAAGAGCTGTCCGGGATCGCCGAGGTGCGCTTCGAACCCGAGTCCACCGAGACGTTGATGATCGTCTCGCTGGACAAGAAGGCCTAAGTCGTCGGGACGACCGGGGCTCGCGTGAGGACGACGGCGAAGCCGAACGCGAGTCCCATCACCGTCAGCTCAGGACGAGCTGTGGTGTGGTGTCGGCACTCAGCGCGTGTGACAGCCAAAGTTGGTACCATTCGCCGAAGAGCGTGCCGTCGTGGACGTCGCGCGAGTCGCAAGGCCAGGTGACCTGGGGCATGACCGGGAGCCTGGCCTTACGCATGTCCCCAGCGGGTCAAGTCGGCGTGTCCACCCGGACTTCGTGGACGCAACCGCTCAGCGGCTGAAAGAAAGAGTCGTTGCCAGTGAGCCGGGCCCGGACCGCCCCAGCGACGACGTCGGAGATCCACAGCAACGGCTCGTCTTTGCCGAAGCGGTGTTCTATACGAAATTCCGTTCCCCTGGGCAGGTGTAGCCGCGCGTGCCGGATGCTGTCGATGTCCCGATTGTTCAGGTCGGCTTGCCTGGCCTCGGCGACGAGTGTGTCGACACCGAGGCCGTACAGTTCAACGACCAGTCGCTGTAGGCACAGCGCGCGACTACGTTCCTGCCGCTTCGGCCTCACTGGTGTGCCGACGGTGACCACATGCAGTTCGTCGAAGTCGGCGACTCGTTTGACGACGTCGAGCTTCTCCTGGTGATCCATCGGGTACCAGTGCAGCTTGCTGCTGCGGCGGTCGCCGCGAACGTCCAGCATCACCTCGCGAAGTTCGGCGTGCCGGGCAGACGGCAGCACAGCCGCCGCGAGTACGTAGAAGCCTCCTGAAGCGGCCTCATGGAACGACTCGTCGGCGAACGCCTGCGGCGGAGACATCCATCAAGCGTATTCGGCTCCTCCGGCACCACTTTTCAGCGATACCGGACGTGTCATCGACCCGAAGCGAAATGTGCCGGACTAAGTCGTCGGGACGACCGGGGCTCGCGTGAGGACGACCGCGAAGCCGAACGCGAGCCCCATCACCGTCAGCTCCAGCGTCGCCCACGCGGCCAGCGCGGTGCGGTTGTGCCGGACGATCTGCGGCATCAGCTTCCAGCGCGTGTACGCGCCGAGCCCCGCGATCACGCCGGTGCACAACAGCTTCAACAGCACCAGTTGCCCGTACGGCGTGGTGAAGACGCCTTCCCAGAAGCCGAGCGACGGGTTGAGCGAGATCTCGATCAGCCCGTTGAACAGTCCGGTCGCCGCGCCGAGGATCAGGCACAGCGTCGCCAGTTTGGAGAATCGCGGCAGTGCGTGCGCCAGCAGGGTCCGGTTCCCGACGAGCAGCACCGCCATCGCGCCGAGGCCGCCGGTCCACGCGACGGCGCTCATGACGTGCAGTTCCATCGAGATCATCGTGTAGTCGTGGTAGTTCCAGTTCGACGCGTGCCCGGTGACCGGCAGCGGGAGCAGCGCGAACAGCCCCAGCCCGACGCGGACCTCGGCGGGCACCTTCTCGCCGTGTTTCAGCGCGAGGATCCCGAGCCCGGCGTGCAGCAGCGCCAAGACCGCGACGATCAGCAGCGCCTTCCCGGCGCCGACGTCGGCGATGTAGCTCCCGACGTCCGACATCGACAGCGTGCTGGAGCCGGGCCGGTATTCGGCGGTCTGCAGGATCAGCGCGACGAGCGCGGTGGTCGCCCAGATCAGCGCGGCCGCGACGCTCGCGGGCCGCGCGATCCGCATGATCGGCTCGGAGAGTTTCGGCCGGTCGTAGCCGACCAGTACCGAAAGCAGCGCCAGCCCGATCGTCGCGACCGCCGAGATGTCCAGCAGTACCCGCACGATCGGGATCGAGACCGAGACCACCTCGCTGACCTGCGCGACCCCGGGCACCGGGGCGGTCGCCGTCAGCGCGACCCCGATCAGGGCGCCGACGATCCCCGCCGTCACCACGCAGAACAGGACGGCGACGCGGGCGCGCGAGGTGGTCTCGGCCTGGGTCATGAGCCGCTCTTCTCCTTGTCACCGGCGCCGGTGCGCAGCGCGACGGTCAGTCCGACGGCCAGCAGTACGACGGCGCCCGCGATCCACACCCAGATCGGCACGCCGGACGAACTTTCGCCGCCGGTCGCCGGAGTGGTCTCGGCCTGGCCCGCGTTGCTGCGCGCGGCGTCGGCGCTCGCCGGGGTCCCGGTGCCGGCCGCGGTGAGGGTGAACGGCACCTCACCGGTCACGGCGTGCCCGTCCGCGGACAGGATCCGGTAGCCGATCTTGTACTCGCCCGCCGGGCCGAGCGGCCGCAGCGGCACGGAGACGACGCTGTCGCGGACCTCGACCTGGCCTTCGGCCCACTGGCCGCCGCCCGGTCCGATGACCGCGATCTGGTTGACGTTCGCGTTCTGGACGTACTGGTCGAACGTGAGCGTGATCTTCGCGGGCCCGGCGGCGAGCGACGCGCCCTTCGCCGGGTCGGAGGAGATCAGGACGTTGTGCGCCAGCGCCGGGGTGGCGGTGGCGAGCCAGGCCACCCCGGTGATCGCCAGCGCGACGATCGCTTTACGCATTCACTTTCCTTCGGTGTCGCTCTTGCCGGAAACGGCGGTGGCGCGGCGGGCGCGCAGGGTGGCACCGGCGCCGACGCCGAGGCCGAGCGCGCCGACGACCAGGCCGGCGCCGCCGAGCCAGCGGGCGGTGTTGTCGGACGACGAAGACGCGGCGTGCGATTCCTCGGACGTGGCCTTGGTGTCGGTGCCGTGGCCGCCGCCGTGCCCGTCGGCGCTCTTCTCGGCGAGCTTCACCGTCGGCGCGGGGTGCTCGGGCTCCTCACCGGAGGCCGGGGTCGGCTGGTTCCACTCGACGACCTTGCCGTTCTCGTAGGTCTGGGTGGCGGGGAACTCGATCGTGTCGACGTTGGTGGGGAACTTGCCCGCGCTGATCTGGAACTCCTGGAACTCGGTCGACCCGGCGGCGATCTTGTTACCGGGCTCGGCGGTCCAGGAGACCTTGGTGACGGCCTCGGTGATCTGCGTGCCGGAGTCGGTGGTCACCGGGGCGGGCAGCTTGGCCTTGACGACCTCGGCCTTCCAGCCGGGAAGCGGCTTGGCGCGCACGGAGGTGAGCGCGTACTCGGGTTTGACGGTGATCTCGACCTTGACCGTGCCGGCGTCCTTCTCCTCGTTGGGGACGCGGAAGAAGATCGATCCGTAGCCGCCCTTCGACGGCTGGGGGCCGTAGACGTTGGCGGTGACGTGGGCCGAGGCGACCCCGGCGGACAGCAGGCCGGCGATACCGACGGTGGCGGCCAGGAAACCGGCGCGCTTGAAGACGTGCTTGGACACGAAAACTCCTGAACGTGACTGAGACGGCGGGCTCGGGGGCCTCGCCGGATTACGGGGGATGTCGTGGGTTCAGGAGAACAGCGGCGGGCCGCGCCTGCCGTGGACGCGGCGGAGGTCCACGCGGACGAGGTGACCGGGGCCCGCCGGACGGGCGAGCACCGGCGACGCCACCGCGGCGGGCACCGGGAGCGCGTTGAGGATGAAGGGGACCAGCGCGCGCAGGCAGGAGAGGACGCCGAGCAGCAGTCCGTCGGCCTTGGCCAGCAGCAACGCGGTGATCAGGGTGGCGACGACGTGCGCGACGGTCATCGCGAGGCCGCCCGAGCTCGGGGCGGGTCCGGCGTGTGGCTGGTGACTGCTCAGCGAACTGAGCACGAGGTGCATCACGACCTGTCCGGCGCCGAGATCGACGATCGTCGCCAGCGGTCCGCGGGCCTTCGCGGCGAGCGCGGCGGCGTTCCAGCCGATCAGCACGGTGAGCAACAACGTTATCGCCGTATCGGGGAGATCGCCGTCCCCGATCAGGTGAGCGGTCACCGCCAGCGCTGCGGAACTCACGCCGAGCAATCCACCACGCACAGCGCGTAACGCGCTTCGGTGATGGCTGCCTTTACTCACGGGTGAAGAGTATTCGACGCCCGGCGGGGTGGTCGATGTCCTCCCGGCTGCTGAGCAGCGTGAAAGACACCGCCTGCGTTTGCCCGATCAGGCCGGATCGGGCAGGTTGGCGGGATAAAAGGCGGTAAACAGGGGTTTGACCGCGAGCGTTTTGGGTAGTCAGGCTCCCGATACAGCTACTCCGAATGGGTGAGGAGTCTCACCCAGAGGCGGCGGGAGAACCAGCACGCGATGAATCTCTTCGAGTACATCTCGGATCGGTGGGACAGACTCGCCCTCCAAGGGCTCCTCCATGTCAGCGCGGTCGTGCAGTGCACGATCCTGGCCGCCGTCCTCGGCGTGGTGATCGGCGTCGCCGTCTACCGCAGCCCGATCGGGTCGGCCGTGGCCACGGCGCTGGCGAGCACGATCCTCACTGTTCCGTCCTTCGCCCTACTGGGGCTTCTCATCCCGGTGTTCGGCCTCGGCGCGAACACCACCGTCATCGCGCTCGTGCTCTACGCGCTGCTGCCGATCGTGCGGAACACGATCGTCGGGCTGAGCGGCGTGGATCCGGCGGTCAGCGACGCGGCGCGCGGTATCGGCATGAGCCGGTTCGGCGTGCTGACCAGGGTGGAGCTGCGGCTCGCCTGGCCCGCGATCCTCGCCGGGATGCGGGTCGCGACGCAGATGCTCATGGGTATCGCGGTCATCGCGGCCTACGCGAAGGGCCCGGGCCTCGGCTCCGAGGTCTTCTCCGGCCTCACCAACGCGGGGAGCACGAACTCCCTCAACCAGGCGCTGACCGGGACGCTCGGCGTGGTCGTCCTGGCGCTGGTCCTCGACGCCGTTTACGTACTGATCAACCGTTTGACCGTCTCTAGGGGTGTCCGTGGCTGAGTCCGAAACCGTATCCGGCGTCGAGATCGAGCTGGAGAACGTCACGAAGCGCTACCCCGGCACCCGGGAGCCGGCGGTCGACGACTTCTCGATGGTGGTGCCCGCGGGCAAGATCGTGGTCTTCGTCGGCCCGTCCGGCTGCGGCAAGACCACGACCATGCGCATGATCAACCGGCTGATCGAGCCGACATCGGGCCGCATCACCATCGGCGGTGACGACGCGCTGAAGCTCGATGTCGACACGCTGCGCCGTCGCATCGGCTACGCCATCCAGCAGGCCGGGCTCTTCCCGCATTTCACCGTCGCGCAGAACGTCGCGGTGGTGCCGGGGCTGCTCGGCTGGGACAAGAAGAAGGTCAACGACCGGGTCGAGGAGATGATGGACCTGGTCGGGCTCGACCCGGCCGATTTCCGCGACCGGTTCCCGCGTCAGCTGTCCGGTGGGCAGCAGCAGCGGGTCGGCGTCGCGCGGGCGCTCGCGGCGGATCCGCCGGTGCTGCTGATGGACGAGCCGTTCGGCGCGGTCGACCCGATCACCCGCGGCAACCTGCAGGACGAACTGCTGCGGCTGCAGACCGAGCTGAAGAAGACGATCGTCTTCGTCACCCACGACTTCGACGAGGCCGTGAAGCTCGGCGACAAGATCGCGGTGCTCGGCAACCAGTCGAAGATCCTCCAGTACGACACCCCGGACGCGATCCTCGCGAACCCGGCCGACGACACGGTCGCAGGTTTCGTCGGCGCCGGTGCTTCGCTGAAGCAGCTGACGCTGCTGCGGGTCCGCGACGTCGAGCTGAAGCAGGACGCGCTCACCGCGACGGTGAGCGAGTCGCCGTCCGAGGTGCGCGAGAAGCTCACCCAGCAGCGCAAGCATTTCGTGCTGGTGCTCGACCAGCGCCGCCGTCCGATGCGGTGGGTGCACGTCCGCGAGCTGACCAAGGCGACGTCGCTGGCCACCGCGGGCAAACCGCTGCGCGACTACGTCAGCCTCCAGTCGACCCTGCAGGACGCGCTCGAAGCCATGCTCGCCGAGGGCGGCAGCGTCCCGGTGACCGGCGCGCGCGGCGAGTACGCCGGGACGATCGAGCTCGACACCGTCATCTCGACGATCCAGCAGCTGCGCGAGGAGCACTCCGACGACAGCCCGGCGGAAGGTGTGACCGCATGACGGCCGCCGTCGATACCGGTTTCTCCACCGAGTCCTCGTCGAGAGGCGCCGAACGGGTCCGGCTGTTCGCCCAGCCCGCGGCGGTGCTGCTGATCGTCGCCGGGGTGCTGATCTGGGTGTTCAGCAGCGACCTCACCGCGACGGAGAAGGAGACCCTCAACGCCGCCGGGCTGTTCGCCGCGCTGCGCGACCACCTGGCGATGACCGTCGTGGTCACCGCGATCGTGGTCGCCGTCGCGGTGCCGCTCGGCGTGCTCGTGACGCGGCCGTGGGCGAAATGGGCGGCGCCGGTCTTCCTGGCGGTGGCGAACATCGGACAGGCCGCGCCCGCGCTGGGCGTGCTGGTGCTGTGGTTCATCGTCACCGGCGCCACCGGCGGGCTGTGGGTCGCCGCGCTGCCGCTGGCGTTCTACTCGCTGCTTCCAGTGCTGCGGAACACGATGGTCGGCCTGCAGCAGGTCGATCCGTCGCTGATCGACGCGGGCCGCGGGATCGGCATGTCGGCCTCCGGCGTGCTGTGGCGGGTCGAGTTCCCGCTGGCCATCCCGCTGATCCTGGCCGGTCTGCGTACCTCGCTGGTGCTGGCCGTCGGCACGGCGACTTTCGGCATGTTCGTCAACGCCGGCGGTTTCGGCCTGCTCATCGACACCGGCTACAAGCTCAACCTGACGAAGGTGCTGATCACCGGCTCGGTGCTCGCCGTCGCGCTGGCGCTGCTGGTGGACTGGCTCGGCGCGGTGGCGGAACAGTTCTTCGGACCGAAGGGACTGCGCTGACATGCGAATCAAAGCGATCCTCGGCGCGATCCTGTTGTGCGGCACGCTTTCCGCGTGCGGGCTGGAGGTCAACACCGCGCTGCCGTACAAGATCGAACCCGGTTCCATCAAGCCCATCGAGTCGCTCAAAGGCGTCAAGGTGACGGTGGGGTCGAAGGACTTCACCGAGAACATCATCCTGGGCTACATGGCCGAGATGGCGCTTTCCGCGGCGGGCGCGGACGTCGTCGACCTGACCGACATCAAGGGGTCGAACTCGTCGCGGCAGGCGCTGCTCGCCGGCCAGACCGACGTCACCTGGGAGTACACCGGCACCGGCTGGATCAACTACCAGGGCAACGAACTCCCCGTCCCCGGCGGGGAACAGGCCCAGTACGAAGCCACGAAGGCGGCGGACGAAGCGAAGTTCGGCGTCACCTGGCTGAATTACTCGCCGCTCAACGACCAGTACGCCTTCGCGGTCACCGAGGCCTACGGCGCGGCGAACAACCTGAAGACGACGTCGGATCTGGCGGCGTTCCTGAAGCGGAAGCCGGACCAGAACGTGTTCTGCCTGGAGACCGAATTCACCAGCCGCCAGGACGGTTTCCCCGCCGCCGTGCGGGCGTACGGGTTCCAGAACCCGGTGATCAAGAACTTCGGCATCGGGACGATCTACTCGGCCGTGGCGAGCGGGACCTGCCCGATCGGCGAGATCTTCACGACCGACGGCCGGATCGCCGGGCTGAACCTTCGCGTCCTCGAAGACGACAAGAAGGCGTTCCCGCAGTACAACGCGGTGCCGACGCTGCGGACGGAATTCCTGAACCAGCACCCGGAACTGCGGGGACCGCTGGAAACCGTCGCCGCCGCCCTCGACAACGAGCAGATGATCGAGCTGTGCAAGCAGGTCGACGTCGACGGGCGTGACCAGGGCGAGGTCGCCTACGAATGGATGAAGAAAAAGGGTTTCATCAAGTAAGGCCTCGTGAGTGGCTAGGACGGTTAGAACCGTCCTAGCCACTCACGAGCAGGTCAGATCCCCAGCCGGTGCAGCAGCTTCCCCTCCAGCTGGTCCAGCTCCCCGGCCACCGCCCGATGCGCCGCCTTCCGCCGCGCTGCGGGCATCCGCTCCGAAGCCCGAACGGTCGCCGAAAGCTGCTCCAGCGTCCCCTGGGTGTCCTTCGCGAAGGCCACGTCGGCGTCTGTCGCCTTCGCGGACTTCTTCAGCTCCGCGAGCCCCTGCGTCAGCCCCGCGATCCGCGCGTGCAACGCGGCACCCCGCCCGCTGAACTCGCCGAGCTGGTCGACGGCGACGCCGAGCTTCTTCGCTTGATAACGGTCGTATAGCTCTCGTGCGGCACCCGCCGCCCGAACGGCGTACGGCGCGATCACCGGCAGTACGGCCGGTCCGACCACTTTGGCCACCGCGACGGCGTTCTTCGCCTTCTTCGGGGTAAACCTGCCTTCGCCGTCGACGGCTTTGGCCTTGCGCGCCATGGCACCTCCCACGCTGTGTCACAGTCGAACTTACTGGTCGCCGATGTGGCGGGCATGTCGGCTTGCCGGTGGCCTTCTAGAGTGTTGTCCGTGAGTAACGAGGTGCTACTGGACGCGGGAGCGGTGAGCCGCTGCCGGCGTCGCGTGCACCTGGAACACGATCCGGCGATGCGCGAGGTCCCGCTCGCCCCGCCCGACCCCGCCGCGCAGCAGCGCATCGCCGACGCGTCGGCGCATCGCGACGCGATCGTGCGGCGGCTGATGGAGGCGACCGGCCCCGGCGCGACCTGGGTCAAGATCCCTCGCGACCTCCCGGCCGCCGAGCGCGTGCAGCTCACCGAAGAGGCCTTCGCCGCCGAAGCGCGCTACATCTGGGGCGCGCTGCTCCCGGTGGATCGCGCCGGTCATCGGCGCGGCGGCGCCGAGCTCCTGGTCCACACCGGCGACGGCTACGTGCCGGTGCTGGTCGTGCGGCACCGCATCACCGATCGCGGCGCGGGCGCGCCGACCACGGTGATGACCGACCTCGACCCGGCGAACCGGCTGCCCGACCCGGCACGAAAGGTCCGCTCGCAGCCGCGGGACCAGATGCGGCTCGCGCACCTCTATCGGATGCTCGAAGCGCTCGGGAAGCACGAAGGACACCGCGCCGTCGGCGGCGTCATCGGGCTCGACGCGGACGTCGTCGTCTGGCACGACCTGTCCGCGGCCACCTGGCCGGGCGGCCGAAGCGCGCTGACGGAGTACCAGAGTCGCTTCGCCGACAGGCTCGCCATCGCGAACGCCGCCGCCCATGGGGACGAGCCGCTCGCGGAGCCCTCCCGCGTCCTCGAATGCCGACGCTGCCCTTGGTGGCCGACGTGCGAGGTGGTGCTCACCGAAACCCGCGACGTCAGCCTGGTCGTCCGCGGCGAGGACGCGATGGAGCTTCGCCGCGCCGGGGTGTCCACAGTGGACAAGCTGGCCGCGCTCGATCCGGCCGACGAGCCCCCGCCGATGAACTGGACCGGCGGCACCTTCGCCGACTCGATCATCCTGGCGCGCGCCTGGCTCGCCGATCTCACGATGGTGCGCAAGGTCGACCGCGTCGAGGTCCCGCGCGGCGACGTCGAGGTCGACGTCGACATGGAGAGCTTCGGTGATTCCGGCGCGTACCTGTGGGGTTCACTGCTGACCGGCGCCGACATCGGGATGGAGCGGGGCTACCGGGCGTTCGCGACCTGGGAGCCGCTGCCGACCGCGGACGAGGCCCGGTCGTTCGCCGAGTTCTGGGCCTGGTTCACCGAAGTCCGCGAGCGCACGCTCGCCGCGGGCCTGACCTTCCGCGCCTATTGCTACAACGCGCTCGCGGAGAACCGCTGGCTCTTCGGGTCCGCGAGCCGGTTCGGCGAATACCCCGGTGTCCCCAAGAAGGCCGAGATCGCGTCCTTTGTGGACTCCGAGGAATGGGTCGACCTCTTCCGCAGCGTCACCGACCAGTTCCTGTGCTCGCACGGCAAGGGACTCAAGGTCATCGCCCCGGTCGCCGGATTCGCGTGGCGCGATCCGGAAGCGGGCGGCGAGGCGTCGATGAGGTGGTACCGCGACGCCGTCGGCATGGACGGCGGTGTCCCCGACGACGTCCAGCGGGAGCGCCTGCTGCGCTACAACGAGGACGACGTCCTGGCCACGCACGCGCTGCGGAACTGGATGACCGACCACGCGCAGACGTCCGTGCCGTACATGAACGACCTCTGATCCCGGCGCTCGCCGAGCTTGCGATCATTCGCGCCCCTGTGGATACTCGTTGACGAGTACTCGTCTACGAGGAGGCGCGGTGAAGCGGCGCAAGGTCGGGAATCTGCTGGCGCTGGCGATCCTGTCCACGCTGAACGAGCGCCCGATGCATCCGTACGAAATGGCCTCGGTCCTGAAGAGCCGCGGCAAGGACCGCGACATGGGGATCAAATGGGGTTCCTTCTACACGGTCGTCGGCAACCTGCGGAAACACGGCCTCATCGAGGCGGCCGAGAGCGGTCGCGACGGCGCGCGCCCCGAGCGCACGGTGTACCGGATCACCGACGCCGGCCGTGACGAAATGCTCGACTGGCTGCGTGAACTGCTGGCCGAACTGGCGCCCGAGGAGCCGAAGTTCGTCGCCGGGCTGTCGGTGATGGGGTGGCTCGGACCGGACGAGGTGATCGCCCTGTTCCGCACCCGGCTGGCGGCGCTGGAGGAGGACATCGCCTCGACGCGAGCGGAGCTGGCCCGGCTGATCGAGGAGATCCCGCGGCTGGTGCTGCTCGAAACCGAGTACCACCTGGCGATGCGGGCCGCCGAGGCCGAGTGGATCCGCTCGATCCTCGGGGAACTGACTTCCGGCTCGATGCCGGGGCTCGCGCAGTGGCGGGCCCTGGTGGCGGAAAGGGGGAGTACCCGCAGTTGAAAGAGCCCCGGCGAGGTGTTGCAGCACCCCGCCGGGGCGACGATCCCGCAACCGGAACCCGGCCACGAGACGGCACTTCGAGGATAACCGGGCTCCGGGCGAACAACCTGGAGAGACATGTCGAACATCAAGGACAGGAAACGGTTCAAGATCTTGCCGGAGATGGGCGGCGCGCTGGCGCGGAACTACGCCCGGCAGCGCGGCACCGGACCGCAGATCGAACACTGGCGGAAGCAGGCCCGCGAACTCACCGCGGACCTGCCGGAAGGCGCGAAGATCCTCGAGGTCGCCTTCGGCCCCGGGTACTTCGCCGTCGAACTCGCGCGGCTCGGGTTCTCCGTCACCGGTCTCGACGTCGCGCCGACGTTCGTCGAGATCGCGAGCGAGTACGCGCGGGCGCAAGGTGTCGAGGTTTCGTTCCGCGAGGGCGATGTCGCGGCCATGCCGTTCGACGACGAGACGTTCGACTTCGTCGTCTGCCAGGCGGCGTTCAAGAACTTCGTGTGGCCGGTGAAGGCACTCGACGAGATGTACCGCGTGCTGCGCCCGGGCGGTACGGCCGTGGTGCAGGACATGAACCGGGACTCGACCGATGGCGACATCGTGCGCGAGGTCGAAAGCATGAAGCTCGGGAAGCTGGCGGCGCTCGGAGTGCGGCAGGCGCTGACCGGGCTGCGGCGGCGCGCTTACACGCCGGTCGACTTCGGCGGGCTGGTCGCCGAAACCGCGTTCCGGACGGGTGAGATCTCGACTTCGGGCATCAGCCTGGACGTCCGGCTGAAGCGCGGCTGAAATGAGCTGAAGGGGACTTTCCCCGCGTCTCATGCGAGGAAAGTCCCCTTCGGCTCAGCGAGGGGCCATGCGCAGCGAGCCGTCCATCCGGATGACTTCGCCGTTCAGGTAGTCGTGGTCGATCAGCGACAGCGCGAGCTGCGCGTACTCGTCCGGCCGCGCGAGCCGCTTCGGGAACGGCACGCCCTCGGCCAGCGAAGCGCGGAACTCCTCGCTCACCGTCGCCAGCATCGGGGTGTCGACGATGCCCGGCGCGATGGTCAGCACGCGGATCCCGTGCGACGCGAGGTCGCGCGCGGCAGGCAGGGTCATCCCGACGATGCCGCCCTTGGACGACGAGTACGCGACCTGCCCGATCTGGCCGTCGAAGGCGGCGACCGACGCGGTGTTGATGATGACGCCGCGCGCGTTGTCGGCCAGCGGCTCGGTCTTGGCGATGGCCTCGGAGGCCAGCGTCAGCACGTTGAAGGAGCCGATCAGGTTGATCTGGACGACCTTCGCGTACAGGGCGAGGTCGTGCGGGCCCTTCTTCGACAGGATCCGCGCGGACGGCCCGATCCCGGCGCAGTTCACCACGGTCCGCAGCGGCACCCCGGACTCGGCCGCGGTCGCGACGGCGGCGCGTACCTGCTCCGGGTCGGTCACGTCCGCCTCGACGTAGGTGATGCCCTCGATCTGCTCGGCGTTGGCGATGGCACCGGCGAGGTCCAGCGCGAAGACCCGCGCGCCCTTCGCGGCGAGCGCCTTCGCGGTCGCGCCGCCGAGCCCGGACGCGCCACCCGTGACCAGCGCCGCGGTATCGGTGATCTGCATGTTCTCCCTTTCGTCGGCAACCGTTCATAGGTTAACGCTCGTTCGCATCGGGCCCAGGTGGGATGGCTCACTCCGGTGCGGAGCATGTCGTGAGGAGTATTCGGGCCTGAAGCATTCCGTTCGCTCGGAGGTCAACTCCGGCTGTCACCTTCAGCAGCATGAGCGCTGCTCGGATCGTGGTGGTGGGGACCGGTTACGTCGGATTGACCACGGGGGCCTGCCTGGCCGGCCTGGGGCATCGAGTCACTTGCGTCGATGTCGACCAGGCGAAGGTCGCAAGGCTTTCCGCCGGACGGGTGGACATCCTGGAGCCGGGATTGTCCGAGCTGGTGTCGAGGGGGCTGACCAGCGGAAGACTCGAGTTCGTGGTCGGCGCGCGTGACGCCGTTCGCGACGCGGAGGCCGTTTTCCTTTGTGTGCCAACGCCGATGGGCGCGGGCGGCTCGGCGGACCTGCGGGCCGTCGAAGCCGTGACCGCCGAGATCGGCGACGTCATCCCGCCGGGCTGCGCGCTCGTCACCAAATCGACCGTTCCGGTGGGGACGTCGAAGCGCATCCAGGCGATGCTCGGCCGCACGGACGTGCCGGTGGTGTCGAATCCGGAATTCCTGCGTGAGGGCACCGCGGTCGAGGACTTCCTCGGCCCCGACCGGATCGTCGTCGGTTCGGACGACGTCGCGGCCGCCCGCTGGGTCGGCGATCTCTACGCCGACCTCGCCGCCCCGGTCGTCGTCGCCGACGCGGCCAGCGCGGAACTGGTGAAGTACGCGGCGAACTGCTTCCTCGCGATGAAACTGTCCTATGTGAACTCGATCGCCGAACTGTGCGAACGCCTCGGCGCCGACATCGACCTGGTCACCGAAGGCATGGGCTACGACCGGCGCATCGGCCGCTCGTTCCTCAAACCCGGGCCCGGCTGGGGCGGCTCGTGCCTGCCGAAGGACACCAGCGCGCTGGTGAAGGTCGCCGAGTCGGTGCAGTACGACTTCACGCTGCTCACCTCGGCGATCGAAGAGAACATCGCGCAGCGGGACCGTGTCGTCGCGAAGATCGCCGGCGCCGTCGGCGGCACACTGGCCGGTTCGCGGATCGGCGTCCTCGGGCTGGCGTTCAAAGCCGGGACGAACGATCTGCGCGATTCGCCAGCCCTCGCGGTCGCGTCCGTGCTGTGCGCGCTCGGCGCGGAACTGACCGCCTACGACCCCGCCGTCGGCGGGCATATCGACGGCATGACCGTGGTCGACGACCCGTACCAGGTCGCGAAGGCAGCCGACGCCGTCGTCGTGCTGACGGAATGGGACGAGTTCAAAAGGCTCGACTGGACCTACATGGCCGAGCAGATGGACGGCGACGCGGTCGTCGACACGCGCAATCTCCTCGACCCGCACCAGATCCTGGACGCCGGCCTGTCGTGGCAGGGCGTCGGGCGGCCGCGGGCGGCGCTGCGGCGGAAGGTCGCCGTTTCATGACACCAGCGAAACGAGCTTGAGCAGCCCGTCCACGACCTCCTCGGCCGTCGGACCGTTCTCCGGGTCGAGCATGTGCTGCAGCATCACGCCCGAGTTCAGGGCCGTGGCGACCGCGCCGATCCGGCGCTCGTCCGCCTCGGTGAGGGTGGCCTCGTCGATCCCGAGGATGCCCGCCGCCATCCCCCGGCGGCCCTCGCGCTGCGCGGCGGCGAGCTGTTTCCGCAGCTCAGGGTGATGCTCGGACTGCACGAATGCCTCGATCGAGGCGATCCACAGCTGCCGGTTCCGCCCGTAAGAGTCGATCATCGCGCGCCAGGAAGCCGCGTACTGTTCGGACGGTGAGGCGTCGGGATCGACGGCGCCCCGCATTTCGATCTGGATCTCTCGGCCCCAGTCGTCCATCGCCTGCGAGAACGCCGTCAGCAGCAGGGCTTCGCGCGATCCGAAGTGGTAGCCGATCGCCGCGTGACTGACCCCGGCCGCGGTCGCGATATCCCGCACCGTCGTGCGTGACCAGCCTTTTTCCTTCAAGCACTGGATGGCACCCGCCATCAGGTCCTCGCGATTGCCCATGCCCGAGATCCTAGACCACGCGGTTTATCCATTTGGTTTAACCAAGCGGCTTGACCAAGCGTGCAAATCTGCCGTACGGTCGCTCCCATCACCACGAACCCCTGGGAGCAGCCATGACGACCACCGTTCTGATCTCCGGCGCCGGTATCGCGGGTCCGGCCCTCGCCTTCTGGCTGCGGAAGCGCGGTTTCGCGCCGACCGTCGTCGAACGTGCCCCGGCCCTGCGCGAAGGCGGTAGCGCGGTCGACTTCCGCGGCGAGCAGATGACCCTGCTGAAGCGCATGGGAATTCTCGAAGACATCCGTGCGAAGGAAACCGCGATGGGCGCGCAGGTCATCGTCGATCCGCGTGGCAAGAAGGTCGCCCAGATGCCGTCGGTCTTCTTCAGCGGCGAAGTCGAGATCGAGCGCGGAGACCTGACGCGCATCCTCTACGACCACACGAAAGACGACACCGAGTACATCTTCGGCGACTGGATCACCGGGCTGGACGAGCTTTCGGACGGCGTCGACGTCGCCTTCGCCCACGGCGAGCCGCGCAGATTCGACCTGGTCGTCGGCGCGGACGGGCTGCATTCGGGCGTGCGGCGGCTGACGTTCGGCGAGGAAGAGTTGTTCCGCACCGATCTCGGCTTCCACACCGCGGGGTTCAGCGCGCCCAACCATCTCGACCTCGACCATCTCGGCCAGATCTGCAGCGTCCCCGGCCGGACGGTCATGGTCGCCAGCGGCCGCGACCGCTCGGCGCTCAATGTCAGTTTCGTCTTCGCGTCGGAGTCGCTGGAGGTGGATCGACGCGACGTCGAGGCGCAGAAGAAGGCCCTTGTCGAGCGCTACGCCGACTTCGGCTGGGAAATCCCGACGTTGCTGGAAAGCCTCCGCGATGCCGACACGTTGTACTTCGATTCGCTCAGCCAGATCCACCTCGACAAGTGGTCGCGGGGCCGGGTCGTGCTGCTCGGCGACGCCGCCTGGTGCGCGGGGCCGGGCGGTTCGGGCACCGGGCTCGCGATGATGGGCGCGTACATCCTGGCGGGGGAACTCGCCGCCGCGCACGGGGACCACGAAGTCGCTTTCGCCAGGTACGAAGAGAAACTGCGTGGTCCGGTGAAGATCTCGCAGAAGCAGGCGGCCGGTATCGGCACGTTCCTCGCGCCGAAGACGCGGTTCATGGTCGGCTACCGGAACTTCCTGTACCGGGTGCTGGGTTCGCGGCCGATGACCAAGGTGTTCACGTGGATCACCTCGCGGGCGGCGAACGCGGCGACGCTGGAAAACTATGACGCTCCGGTGGCCGCGCGGGGCTAGTTTCGGTGGGTGAGGGATGAGAAGGAGTTTCGCCGGGCCTGTTACGAGGCGGCTCGGCGAACGCGCGGCCGGGTGGCCGGGTTCGTGTCCTACAAGACGGGATCGAACTTCGACCAGTGCGAGATCGTTTATCGCCACCGAACCGCCGCGGTGCTGTGGGCCTGGGATTTGGACGGAGCAGTGCGGAACGGCCTCGGCATCGCCGAATCACCTGTCAGCTGGGGATCGATCACCTTCGTCGACGAGCCGGGTTTGCTGGCCGTTCTGGGAGAACTGCTCCCCGAGTTTCGGTTGCACACCCGAGCCGAACTCGAGCAGCCGATCGACCTCTCGGTGCCTCCCTGGGTGAATAACGGTCATGCCCAGTCCTGGCGACCCGACAGCCTCGGCGAAGCCCTCTTCAACTACTGGGACTGAAAAAGTAGTTAGCAAAGCGTAGTATCACCGTCGTGTTCACGACCAGGCCGGAACTGGCCGGCACCCACGGCATGGTGGCATCGACGCACTGGCTGGCTTCGGCCACCGGGATGGCGGTGCTCGAAAGCGGCGGCAACGCCTTCGACGCGGCGGTGGCGGCCGGGTTCGTCCTGCAGATCGCCGAGCCGCATCTGTGCGGCCCGGCGGGGCAGGTCCCCGGCATCTTCGTCACCGCCTCGGATCGGACTCCGCGAGTCCTCGCGGGTCAGGGAGTCTCGCCCGCGGCGGCGACGCCCGAATACTTCGCGGATCTGGGGCTCGACCTGATCCCCGGCAGCGGCCTGCTCCCCGCGACCGTTCCGGGCGCGTGGGACGGCTGGCTGCTGCTCTTGCGGGATCACGGCACCAAGTCGCTGCGCGATGTCCTCGGCTACGCGATTTCGTATGCGCGTACCGGGATTCCGCTGGTCAGCCGGGTCGGTGACACGATCCGCGCGGTCCAGGACCTGTTCACCGAGCATTGGCCGACGTCGGCGGCGCTCTGGATGCGGGACGGCAAGCCCGTCGAAGGCTTGCACCGCAACCCGGCGCTCGCGGACACGTGGGAGCGGCTGCTCGCCGAGGCCGAGTCGGTCAGCGGCCGCGAGGCGCAGATCGACGCGGGACGCCGCGCGTGGTCGCAAGGCTTCGTCGCCGAAGCGATCGAGGCGTTCAGCCGCAAGGCTTTCCGTGACGACTCCGGCCGCGATCACGCCGGTCTCCTCACCGGCGAGGACATCGCGGCCTGGGAGGCGACGTACGAGGACGCGCTGCAGGTCGACTTCGGCGACTGGGGCCTGGTGAAGATGGGCGCCTGGACACAAGGTCCGGCGCTGCTGCAGCAGGCTCGGCTGCTGGACGGCCTGCGCGACGAGCTGTCCTATGTGGACGGAATCCCGACGGAACGCACGGTGCATCTGGCCGTCGAGGCGGCGAAGCTGGCGTTCGCGGATCGTGAGGCGTGGTACGGCGACTCACCCGACGTGCCGATCGATCTGCTGATCTCCCGCGAGTACGCGGACGCCCGCCGGGCCTTGATCACCGACGAAGCGTCCGCCGAACTGCGGCCCGGCGGCCCGTCGCCACGGCTGCCCGCGATCCTCGAAAGGCTGCGCGGACTGGAATCCGGTTCCGGTGCGACGGGGGAGCCCACGGTCGGGCCGCTGGGCGAGACCCGCGGCGACACCGTGCACATCGACGTCGTCGACGCGGCCGGGAACATGATCTCGGTGACGCCGTCGGGTGGCTGGCTGCAGTCGAGCCCGACGATCCCGGAGCTCGGTTTCTGTCTCGACTCGCGCGGGCAGATGTTCTGGCTGGAGCAGGGACTGCCGAACTCGCTGGCGCCGCGCAAGCGGCCGCGGATCACGCTTTCGCCGTCGATGGGCCTGCGTGACGGCGAGCCGGTGCTCGCGTTCGGGACCCCGGGCGGTGACCAGCAGGACCAGTGGCAGCTGTGTTTCTGGCTGGCGCACACGCTCGGCGGGCTGAACCTGCAGGAGTCGATCGACTCGCCGGCATGGCACACCACCGCGTTCCCGAGTTCGTTCTATCCGCGTTCGTGGACGCCGCGGGAACTGGTGGTCGAGTCACGGCTCGGTCAGTCCACAATGGACGCGCTGGCCGCGCGCGGACACGCCGTCGTCGACGCGGGACCTTGGGCGCTCGGGCGGCTTTCGGCTGTGTCGCGTTCGGGAGGCGTGCTCCGCGCCGCCGCCAACGCGCGCGGCATGCAGGGCTACGCCGCCGGCCGCTGACGCTTCCTAAAAAGCCTCGTGAGTGGCAAGGACGGTTAGAACCGTCCTTGCCACTCACGAGGTCAGGAGCGCGGCTGTTCCCAGAGCCAGAATTCGATGCCCTGGTTGTCCACGCACTCGGCGCTCAGGCCGTAGGGCTGCTGTTCGGTTTCGCCTGCCTGACCGCCCTGGGCGCGGACACGGTCGAGGGCGGCGGCGAGATCGTCGACGGCGTACATGACCTTCCAGCCCACCTGCCGCCCCGGGCCACCCCAGAGTCCGCCCTGCAGGCCGGAACCTTCGACACCCCAACCTCCTTCGACCCGTCCTGGCGAGAACTGCCAGCCCAGAACGGCGCCGTAGAACGCCTTCGCGCGTTCGTCGTCCGGGACCTGGAAGGTGAAGTAGCCCGCTTCGCCGTGCCGGATCGGCGCAGCGCCGGAAGCCGGCCGAGGCGCCGCTTGCGCGACAAGCCACCGCTGGCCGTACGGGTCCTTGATCTCCCCGCTCAGCCCATGGCCTTCGTCGGCGACGGGACGTCGCAGCTCCGCGCCCAGCTCCACGGCCCGCGTGGCCGAAGCGTGCGCGTCCGCGACCTCGACCCGGATCAGCGGGCCACCGGCGGGCGCCACGACGATGCCCAGTTCGGGGAACTCCTCGGCGAACATCAGCACGCTGTCCCCGATGGCCAGTTCGGCGTGCCCGATGCGGCCGTCCTCCATCACGATCGGCTCGGACCGCCGTCGTGCCCCGAACACCTCGACATAGAAGTCGAGCGCGGCGCGGGCGTCCGTCACCACGAGGTACGGCGTCAAAGAGCGGACTTCGGCATCGGTGGTGGTGAGTGTTTCGGTCATCTCGGCTCCGTTCAGGATGGCGCGACGAAGGTTGTCGCGCAGTTCGGCGGCGAAGAGCGGGTCAGGCTCGACAGGCTGCGAGGGCGCGCGAAGCGCATCGAACGGATCAGGCATCGCGACCCTCCTTCTCCTGGTAAGCACGCCGGAACGCGGCACGGGCCCGCACGAGCAACGCCTCCGTGGCGTGCACCGTGCGCTCGAGATGATCGGCGACCTCCGGTACCGGGAGGCCGTCGACGTAGCGAAGCGTCAACGCGGCTTGGTGATGCGCCCCGAGCGACGCGAGCACCTCGCGCGCCAGAAGCGCGTCGAGCCGTTCGTCCCACGGATCGGTGTATTCCTCCTCGTGGACGAGCCGCAGCCCGCGTTCCTCACGTGCTTTGCGCCGCCAGTGATCGGCGAGCTTGTGCCGGGCGACGCCGATCAGCCACCCGGTGCTCACCGGCGGTGCGAACTCCTTGCGACAGGCCCTCACCGCGCCGAGGAACGTCTCCGATGTCAGTTCCTCGGCGAGGGTGCGATCACCGCACCGGGACAGCAGGTACCCGTAGACCTCCGGCAGCGCCGTTTCGTACAGCGAAAGCAGCGCGAAGGCCGGGTCCCGATGCACCCGTGGTTCCGTCACATCCCCATCGTCGCTCGGGGAGCCACAACTCCGACGGGTGAAATCGAACTTTCTCAGGTGCGCGGATCCGGCAGCCGCCGCGCCACCGTGATCACCCCGACGGTCAGCACCGCCTGAATGCCGATGACCAGCGCGAACGCGCCCTTCATCCCGAGCGGCCCGGCGCCGGCGGAGGCGAACAAGGTCCCCAGCGTCGCCACGCCCAGCGCCATCGCGGCCTGCTGCGACGTCGTCAGCATCCCGCTGCCGACCCCGGCGATCTCCGGCGGCACCTTCGACAGCACGATCCGGAACACCGTCGTCATCGCCAGACCCTGGCCGAGACCGCACAGCAGCATCCCCGGCGCGAAATCGAGTACGCCGAGATCCGGCCATTCCAGCAGCACGGTGCCGATCAGCACCAGCAGCCCGAGCAGCTGCACCGAGAGACCGGCGGCCACGACCCGCTGGCCGAACCGCGTCACCAGCCGGCTGCTGACCAGGCACATCGCGAAGAACGCGAGCGAAAGCGGCGCCGTCACCAGACCGGAACCGAACGGCCCCAGGTGCAGGCCGTCCTGCAGCGTCACCGCGAACACGAACATGAACGCGCTGAATCCGACGAAGAACGGCACCCCGACCAGCAGGCCTTGGCGCACACTCGGCATCCGCATCACCGACGGCGGCAGCAGCGGGACCCCGCCCCGGCGCTCCAACCGGCGCTCGACGTGGACGAATCCGGCCGCGGCGAACGGGAACACCACGAGCAGCGCGATCGTCCACAGTGGCCAGTGCTGTACCGGTCCTTCCGCCAGCGGGAGCAGCAGCGACACCAGCGCGATCGCCAGGAAGAAGGTGCCAGGCCGGTCGATGCCGATCGGGTTCCGCGAACGGCTCTCCGGGATCAGCCGCCGCGCGACCACCAGCCCGGCGATGCCGACGGGCACGTTGACCAGGAAGATCGGCCGCCAGCCGGTACCCCAGAGATCGGCGGCGACCAGCGCCCCGCCGAGGAACTGGCCCAGCACCATCGAAAGCCCCGCTGTCGCGCCGTAGAGACCTAGTGCCTTGGAGCGGCGCTCGCCGGTCGTCGTCGCCTGGATGATCGACAGCACCTGCGGCAGCATCAGCGCGGCGGCCGCCCCCTGCGCGGCCCGTGCCAGCACCAGCGTCAACGCCGTCGGCGCGATCCCGCAGAGCAGGGAGGTGAAGGTGAACGCGGCCAGCCCGATCAGGAACAGCTTGCGGCGGCCGAAGGCGTCGCCGAGCCGTCCGCCGACGACGAGCAGGACGGCGTAGGCGATCCCGTAGGCCGCGACCACCAGTTCCAAGGTGGCCGAAGAGGTGCGGAGATCCGAACCGATCGCGGGCAGGGCGATGTTGACGATGAAGAAGTCGATGAGCGGGAGTGCCGCCCCCAGCAGCACGGTGACCAGACCCGCCGAGGTCAGGGCCGGTCCGGCGGTGACGCGTGCGGGCGTCGCCGGAACTTGCGTCGAAGTCATGAGTACCACGATCAGCCGATCGCGACCCTGGTACCAGGAGTGTGTTTATCCTGGTACCACCACTACCTGGTAACCGGCTTCGAGCTTTGCGAACCTGATGAGGTGACCATGACCGTCGATTCGCGAGTGGCCGAGGTGCGACGGCACGAGCTGGCCGCCTTCCTCCGCAGCCGTCGCGAGCGCATCACGCCCGATCAGGTCGGCCTGCCGATCAGCGGCAGGCGCCGCACGCCGGGACTGCGCCGCGAGGAGGTCGCGCAGCTGGCCGGGATGGGGGTCACCTGGTACACGTGGCTCGAACAAGGCCGCGACATCAACGCGTCCGAGCAGGTGCTGGACGCGATCTCCCGCACGCTGCGGCTCGACCCGCACGAGCACACGCATCTGTTCACCCTGGCCGGTGCTCCGGAACCGCCGTTGGAGAAGGACTGCAAGCTCCTCAGCCAGAACATCCACCGGATGATGGACAAACTGGAGCCCTTCCCGGTCTGCGTGCGCAACGCGCGGTGCGACATCCTCGCCTACAACCGCGCCTACGACTGGCTGATGGGCGGCCTCGACGACATCCCGTTCGAGGAGCGCAACACGCTGATCCAGTGCCTGACCAACCCCGAGTGGCGCCGCAGGCTCCCGGACTGGGAGATCAACCTGCCCCGGGTGGTCGCCGGTTTCCGCGCCGCCATGGCCGAACACCTCGCCGAGCCGGCGTGGAAGAACCTGGTCAAGCGGCTGCGGCAGGAGTCCGAGCTCTTCGAACGGATGTGGAAGGAACACGACGTCTCCACCGAACGGATCGTGCTCAAGCGATACCTGCACCCGGACGTCGGCCTGCTGCGGTTCGAATTCTCGTACCTGTACCTCGGGCGGCGTTCCGAGATCTCCCTGGCGACGCTGACCCCGGCGGACGACGAGACCGCGGCGAAGCTGCCAAGCTCCTTCTGAAGGGGGAGGCGGACCAGGCTCGCGAGGGAGCCTTTCCGCGGCGTGAACGCCGACGCTGGGGTGCATGACCGTAGCGATGGCTCCACCCAAGATCTCCAGTATCCGCCTGATCGTCTGCTACGCGGCGATCCTCGGCACGCTCCCTTATCTGACGTTGAAGGCGTCCTGGGTCACCGGAGGGAGTCTCGGCCTGCGTGATCAGTCCTTTGTGGACTCCGACCTGATGTTGTTCGCGAACCTGGTCACCGGCGGGATGGACGTCGTCGCGGTGATCCTCGCGCTGGCGTTCACCTACTCCTGGGGCCGCCGGATCCCCGCGCCGCTCGTGCTGTTCCCGATCTGGATCGGCACCGGGCTGCTCGCGCCGATCGTGCTGGACATCCCGGTCATCGTCGCCGACCTGTCCACGGCGCAACTGACCGAACTGCCGCTGGAGAACTGGGTCTGGGCCATCGTCTACGGCGGATTCGCCTGGCAGGGGATCCTGCTGCTGACCGCGTTCGTGCTCTACGCCCGCGATCGCTGGTGGTTCGTCGTCACCGGCACCGTGAAGCCGGGGACCATCGGTGCGGCGGGCGTGCTCGGCATCGTCGCCGCACTCGTCTGCGCGGCAGGCCACTCGATCTGGGCGTTCGGCCCCGGCGGCATCGCCGCTCGCGGCCAGGACATCGTGATCGCGGCGCTCGCCGTTCTCGCCGCACTCGCGCTGGCGAACGTCGCGCGCGGGCGGTTCTGGCCGCGGCTGGTGCTGGTGTGGACCGGTGCCGGGGCGATGGCGGGCACCGGGATGTGGGGTCTGTTCAGCGCGCTCACCATGGGATCCGCCGATCACGCGGCGGTGCTCGCCGTGCAGGTGGCCGGCGGGGCGCTGATGATGGTCTCGGTCCTGCGGCGGCTACCCGCGGTCGAGCAGGCGACGTGATTCCCTGCTGAAGGCGGGAACCGTTCTCGCGAATCTTTCGAGGAACTCGCTCAAGGTTTCCGGCGGCCGTTCGAGGGCACGGACCTGTTCACGCAGGCAGCGAAGTGGGGCCGCATCTTCGCTGGTGCCTACCGCACGCGGCGTAGCCGGGAAGCCGCTTTCCAACGGACGCGATCCCCCGCCGCCCCGGGGTAGCTTTCGTCCTGTGCTGCTGAAGGAACGGTATCCGTGGAGTCTCTGGGTTGGCCGCGTGCTGCGCGTGGTGCTGCCGCTGGGATTCGTGCTCGGCGCGACGAGCGGCGCCTCGCGCTGGCAGCCGGGCGGGCCGCAGCTGACCTCGTCCGGGGTGCTGTGGCTGGTCGCCATCGCGGTGCCGCTGCTGGTCGTCCACCGGTTCCCGATGACGATCTTCCTGCTCACCTCCGCGCTGACGCTCGGCTATTACACCTCCGGCAACCCGGGCGGGCCGGCGATCGTGTTGCCGACCATCGCGCTCTTCCTGCTCACCAAGATCCGCGGGCCGATCGTCGCCGGCGGCGCCGGTGGAGCGCTCTTGGCGGCGTCGGGGATCGCGTTGTTCGCCCGGCACGGGCTGGCGGGTTTCGATCTGCGGGCAGGCCTGGGGCTGGTCTGGGTGATCGCGGTCGTCGGGATCGGGACGGCGGTGCGCAACGGGATGGCCGCCGCGCGGGCCCGCCGCGAGCAGGCCGACGAGCACCGGCATCGGATGGCCGAGCAGGAGCGGCTCACCATCGCCCGCGAGGTGCACGACGTCGTCGCGCACAGCCTCGCGATGATCAACGTGCAGGCAGGCGTCGCCGCGCACGTCGCCGACAGACGTCCTGAGCAGGCGAAAGAGGCGTTGCTGAACATCAAGGAAGCGAGCGCTTCGGCGTTGAAGGACCTTCGCGCGACGTTGGCCGTGCTGCGGTCCGGGGAGGACAAGGCGCCCGCGCCGAGCCTCGCCCAGGCCGACGAGCTGTTCGAGCACGCCCGTGCCGCCGGGCTGGAGATCCGCGTCGACGGCGAGCCGGGGGAGCTGCCCGCCCCGGTCGACGGCGCCGCGTACCGGATCCTGCAGGAGTCACTGACGAACGTGGTCCGCCATGCGAACCAGGCGCGGGGTGTCGACGTCAGGTTCGAGCGGAAAACCGGTGCGCTGACGCTGCTCGTCCGCGACGATGGCCACGGCGCCGTCGAACCCGCGCCGGGGCACGGGCTGCGCGGGATGTCCGAACGGGCGGCCGCACTGGGCGGCGCGCTCACGACGTCGGTGGTGAACGGCGGTTTCCAGGTTCGCGTGGACCTGCCCATCAAGGGGGAAGAATGACGATCCGGGTGGTTCTCGCCGACGACCAGGTGCTGGTCCGCGCCGGTTTCCGGGTGCTGCTGGAGACCGAAGACGGCTTCGAGGTCTGTGCCGAGGCGGGCGACGGCGAGCAGGCGGTCGCGGCCGCCGTCGAGCACCGGCCGGACATCGTCGTGATGGACGTCCGGATGCCCGGCGTCGACGGGCTCGAAGCGACGCGGCGGATCACCGCGAATCCCGAGCTGGCCGGGGTGAAGGTCCTGGTACTGACCACTTTCGACGTCGACGAGTACGTCTACGAGGCGTTGCGCGCCGGCGCGAGCGGGTTCCTGCTGAAGGACACCGATCCGGTGGAGCTGCTGCGGGCGTTGAAGGTGGTGGCCGCCGGCGAGGCGCTGCTGGCGCCGACCGTGACCCGGCGGCTGATCGCGGAGTTCGTCGACCGCCCGGAGAACCGCCGTATCGACGTGAGTGCCGTCCGCGAGATCACCGACCGCGAACGCGAGGTCCTCGGCCTGGTCGCCGGCGGTATGTCGAACGACGAGATCGCGGCGCATCTGGTGATCTCGACGGCCACCGCGCGCACGCACGTCAGCCGCATCATGACCAAGATCGGGGCGCGCGACCGGGCACAGCTGGTGGTGCTGGCCTACGAATCGGGACTGGTCAGCCCTCGCCGGGGTTGAAGTTCCCCCAAAATGCTGAGATTGCCGAAAAACCTCTGGTGGTGACGCGGAGTCGTCAAGTGTGGCATAACGCTGACACTCCGTTAATTCATCGCTCTGCCGGCACACTGGGGACCCTTGGTTGGGACGTGCATCTGCACGTGCATCACGACCACTCTTGTCTCTTCTCCGTCTCCACCAGGAATCCGGCGGGATTCCGATCGCTTATTCGAAATCAGACAGGGGTACGGCTAACGCTGATTTCCTGGCGAGTCCAGAAGCAGCGCGCGGGATTCCGCTCTCGTGATCGTGCACGGTGCGTGATCTTTTCGTCGGCAGGCAGACCGAACAATGGTCACTTTCCGTCGCGAAATCGCTCCCTGGACGGGTTCCGCTCGCCCGGAGTTGCTTTGTCGCAATGGCGCTGAGCATTAGTCTCCGGCTGAACGGCAAGGCGGATTTCACCTACCCGACGTGATTCTCACCCGGCCGGGCAAGAAATCGATTCACCTTTTTCTCTCACTGGGAGTCACTGTTGACGGCAAAGACACCTGACCCGCTTCTGGTGGTCACCGCGGGCGTCGTCGTTCTCGCCTACATCGTTTTCGCCGCGATCCTCACCCGGTCGCTGCTGGCCAAGAAGGTCGCCCAGCCGGCGAAGGTCATCGGGTCGGTCGCGGCGCTCGTGGCCGGGCTCCCGGCGATCCTCTACGCGTTCGCGGCGGTGATCGGCTGATGGGCGGGGACTTCCTGGCCGCGGTCACCGAACGGCAGCGCCGTCGGCTGCTCGACCTCGGCAAACACGTCGATCACGCGGCGGGCACGGCACTGCTTCACCAGGGCGACCCGGCGCCACCGGTGCTGATCCCGCGGTCCGGCTTCGTGAAGGCGCTGCGCGCGGCCCAAGGCGGCTCGCCGCCGATGATCGTGGACCTCCTCGGCGCCGGTGACGTGCTCGGCGTCGAGGACTGCCTGGCCGGACGGCCGAGCCATCTCTCGTACATCGCCACGAAACCGGTTCGCGTCCTGGAGATCCCGCGGAACGCCTTTCACGGCCTTCTCGACGACGATCACGAGGTGAGGGCCCTGATCACCGCGGACCTGGCCGTCCGGCTGCGCCTGCGGAACGTCGCGCTGGGGTTCGCGACGGCCAAGGTCCGGAGCAGGCTGACCGCGTTCCTGACCAGGATGCAGGCGCTCTACGGGGTCCCCGGTGAAGACGGTGTCGTGATCGACGTGGGGCTGAACCACGCGGACATCGCCTCCGCGATCGGCGCTTCGCCCGCGTCGGTCAACGCCGAAATGGCGAAACTGAAGAACGAGGGTTATCTGAGCACCGGCTACAAGACGATCCACCTGAAGCGGCGGTTGCGTGAGGACGGCCCGCCGCTCACCCCGGTCCCGTCCGCGCGACGGCGGATCCCGCAGCTGCGGATACCGCGGATCGCGATGGGGTGAACGGGGCTTCCCCGCGTGATCCGCGAGGAAAGCCCCGTTCATCTCCTTCATGCGCCGCGGGGTGCGCAAGATCGGGTCAACTGCGCCTCAACTGAAGCGCGAGCCGTATGACGAACACGACGGCCAGCGCGGCGACCAGGGCGATTTCCCAGGCCATGGCTGCTCCTTCTCGGCCGGCATCCGAACTCGTCAGATGCTCTGCCCATAAGGCGCGTCACCGGGGGAGGACGTTCACCGACACGGCCCAACTCACACTTTCGGACCAACGCCACGCCCACTACGTGGCTACAGCGCGCCGACGGCCGCCCAAACCCGATGCGGATCGAGATCCATCGGCCGCGAGTCCGGATCCGGGCGCAGCCGCCGCAGCAGGACCTGCTGCACCAGCGTCGTCGGCCGGGCCGCCGCGGCCACCCGCCGCCAGAACAGGTGATCCTCCAGGCCCTCGAACAGCACCTCGGTGTTCCACCCGCCGAACTCGTCGATCAGCGACCGCCGCACCAGATAGCCGCTGCCGAGGTACGGCAGCGTCCGCAGGCGCCGCTCCTCCGGCGGCAGGGCGCCGACCAGGCCGTCCACCGGATCCGCGACCGGGCAGTGCACGACGTCGGCACCTTCCGAAACCGCCAGCAGACGCTCCAGCAGGAACTCCGAAGCCCGCATCCCGCCGTCGAGCACCAGCAGCCACGACGCCGTCGAACGCTCCAACAGCGAGTTCCGGGTGAGCCCGCGGCCGAGCGGGGTGTCGTGCAGCAGGACGTCGTACGGGCGCGGCCGCGGCCACGGGTGCACGCCGTCCTCGCCGACCAGCACCTTCCGCGGCGTCACGCTGCCCGTGAGCAGGTCGTTCGCGAGATCGTCCGGGTCGACCTCGCCGGTCCGGCGCACGATCAGCACGTCGACGTCGGCGGTGCCCGCCGTCGAAGCCGCGGCCGGCTCCCAGCTACGCGTGGCGACCCGCCGGGCCCCCGCCGCGCGCTGCGCGATCCGTGCCGACAACGCCGTCCCGCGTGCCGAAGCCGGTCCGGCGGCGGACCGGTCGCCCGCGAACCGCGCGTCGAACGACGGGGTGTCGATCGCCAGCGCGTCCTCCGGGTTCCGCAGGCTCGTCGCCAGCGCCCGCGCCGGGGCGATGTCCGCGGCGGGCGCCGAACCCAGCGAAGACGCCAGCTCGATCAGCCGCCGCGCGGACGCCGTCATGTCCAGCGACTTCACGAAACCGTAGGCGGCCGAACGCAGATGCCGTTCCCGTTCCGGCTCGTCGGCGAGCGCGGCGACGACCGAGCCCAGCGCCTCCGGCCGCGCGAGGACCAGGTGCTCACCGGGGACCAGCGGTTCGACGTCCACGGACGTCTCGCTGACCACCACACAGCCGTTGGTCATCGCTTCGAGCGTGCGCACCCACTCCAGGGTCTGCTTCCGCTCGCGGTGCAGGTTCAACAGGAACCGCGACCGCGCGAGATGCTCGAACTTCGCCTTGCCGGGCAGGAAATCGACGCGGGCGGCGGTCATCGGCTCGTGCGGCGGGGTCAGCAGCCGCGTCCGCAGGCCGGCGAGGTCCCGCGCGTACGAACCGAGCAGCACCGAACGACGTCGTTCGGCCGTGCCGAGATAGGTGACGTCGAGATCGCGCGGACTGTCGAGGTCTCCGCCCCACAGATCCCACAGTGGGCTGTAGCCGAGCTGGAAATGCTCGACGGCGATCCCGCGCCGCCGCAGTTCGGCGGTCGAATCGGTGTTGATGTCGACGGCGCCGCCGAGGATGGACAGCAGTTCGGCGTTGCGTTCGAAGGTCGCCGTCCCAGGGTGTTCCACGCAGAACCCGATGGTGCGGCGGCACTGCGCGGCGGTCGGGAAGTCGGCGTCCGGGATGGTCACGAAGTACTCGTGGGGGACGACGACGTACGCCGTGTCGCCGTCCGCCTCGGGGTATGTCCCGATCGCGGTCCTGGCCTTGCCGCCCGCGGTGCGCACCGCGTCGGCGACCACCTCCAGGAGCTCCTCCATGAAGGCGGAACCGCCCTCGGCGGAGACGAAGCAGAGTTCGGTCACGGCCGGTCCATCTTCTTCCGCACGACACGCAGCGGGGCGGTGACCCGCCAGCTGACGGTGCGGCGCGTGGCGTCGAGTTCCCTGGCCATCTCGGCGGCCAGCCGTTCGGCGTTGAGCAGCCGCTGCCGGTCGGCCGACGGTTCGCCGCCGGGCAGGACGTCCGCGTCGACGACACCCGCCGACACCACGAGTTCGGCGTCGAGCAGCGCGAGCCGCAGCTTGTCCCGCTCCTCGCGGCAGGTCTTCAGCTCCGCGCGCAGCGAGTCACGCTGCTGGTGGGCGAGCAGGACCTCGGCCTCCAGTGCCTGGAGACGCGCCTTGGCGACGTCGAGCTCTTCCTGCTGCGAGGCGACTTTTTGATTCAACGCGGCGGACTCGCCTTCGTCCGGCGCGGCGGCGGTGGCCTCGCGCAGTTCGTGCTCGGTTTCGGCCAGTTTCGCCTTCAGCCGGTCCTGCTCGGCGGTGAAAACCTGCCGCTCGGCCCGGAGCCGGGTCAGCTCGGCCTGGACACGGCCGGGAATGTCGGTGTCAGACATGAACGCCCCCACTCAGTTCGGTCAGGATTTCGGAGTACTCGCGCGCGTAGCCCGCCGGGTCGAGCCAGGGCAGCAGCTTCTCGTACGCGGCCTTCGCCATCTCGCGGCGGCGCGTGGCCGACGTGCCCAGCGCGCGCAGCAACGCCGCGGTCAGCGCGTCGACGTCGTTGGTCTCGAACAGCCAGCCCGTCTCGCCGTCGACGATCATCTCCCGCGCGCCGAACACGTCGGTCGCCGCGACGGGGACGCCGCAGCAGACGGCTTCGAGGATCGAGCGCGGCAGCGACTCGATGTCGGAGCTGTTCACGAAGATGTCCGCGGCCTGCAGCCAGCGCAGCGGATCCGGCTGGATCGGCACCAGGCTGACCGACTTCTCCAGCCCCGCGCGTTTGACCGACTCCTCCATCGCGAGCCCGTACGGCGACGGGTGCAGGCCGACGATGGACAGCTTCGCCTCGGGGTGGATCTTGTGGATCCGCTCCATCGCCGAGATCAGCGGCGCCTGCCCCTTGCGGGATTCCGCGATGCCGATGTTGACCAGCACGATGTCGTCCGGCGAGTAGCCGAGCATGTTGCGCGCCTGGTGCCGGGTCTCCGACCGCGTCCGCCCGCCGAACTTGTGCATCGGCGTGCCGTATCGGACGGTCCGGCAGCGTTCCGGCTTGCTGTACGGCAGGAACATCTCGCGTGTCGCGTCCGCGACGAACAGCAGCTTGTCGACCTCGGCGAGGGTGCTTTCCCAGCGCTGCCAGACCGCGGCGGGCGGTTTCACCGGGCCCCAGTTCTGGTAGGCGAACGCGGGCAGCGAGAAGCTCTCGTGGATGACCCACGCCGTCGGCATCCCGGCACGCTTCGCCGCGTCGGCGCCGACGAAGCCGCCGAGAGTGTTGACGAGCGCGACGCCCGCTCCGGAGCACTTCGCGAAGCGCGCCAGCTCGGCGACATGTCCTTCATATGCGGGCACCGTCTGGTTCCGGTAGTGCGTCGTGACGTGCACGGGGATGCCGAGTTCGTGGCAGTCCGCGCGCAACGGGCCGTCGGTCTCGCTGACCAGGCTGACCTGCCAGCCGTGGTCGGTCACCATCCGGCTCAGCAGTTCCTGCAGCCACAGCTGCCCGCCGCCGACGCCGAGGCTGTGGGTGAACACCAGCACGTGCTTCGGGTCGGTCGGGATGTTCACCCGCGCCATCGCGCGGGCGGTGTCGCCCGCCAGCTCGTCGGCGAGTTCGGCGTCGTCCACGTCCGCGACGGGGTTGCGAAGGGTGAAGGTGCGCTTCGCCGACACGACCTCGCCGACGCCTTCGGTGCGGTACCGGACGCGAAGCGACAGCGTCCGCTCTTCGCCGTAGGGAAGGTCGATGGGCACCCAGGCCTCGAAACCGCTCACGGCGGCGTCGTCGAAACCGGGGAACTCCTTGGGCACGTCCTTGCGCGGCAAGCGGGTGCGCGCGCTGACCGTGCCGCCGCCCTCGACCATGACCTCGATCAGGCTCGGCGCGCGGCCCTGCAGCAAGGCCCAACCCGTCACGTAGACGACGTGTCCTTCGGTGACCTTGCCCTGCTTCGGCGCTTCGAGTTCGCCCAGCCACAGCGGTTCTTCACCCGGCAGCGTTCCGACGTGGACGGTCGCCTGGTTCAGCACGCGCTCGTCCGGACCGGTGACGACGACGTCCTGGACACCCGCGGGCACGAAGGTGGCCGGGACCGCACGCCAGCCGAAGGTGCCTTCGGGCGCGCCCGGGCACGGCTCGGGATACAGATTCGCCTCGACGTCCGCGATGGTCACGGACATCTCGCCGATCCGGCTGATCCCGGTCGTCCAGCCCCGGAGCTCGAACAGGTGCCCGACCGGCCGGTCCGGGGTCAGAACGCCGGCGGTATGCAGGCTCGTCATCGCTTCGCTACCTCGTCTTCGTTCGCCGCCACACCGGCGCCGACCTTCGTAGAACGGTACTCGTGGACGGTTCTCGCCAGGCGCTTTCCCCAAATCCCGGCGATCGCCGCGCGTACCTCGTCCGTGCCGTGCGCGGTGCCGCACGAGCCGATCGTGGAGAAGGCCACTTCGCGCTCCAGTGCACCGTCCACAAAGGAGGGATGGAGTCCGATCAGCACGCCGAGCCAGCCGGCCAGGTCCCGCATCGAGCCGTCGGCCGCCGACGCGGACCAGCCCGCGTCGGTGAGCTTGTCGGCCAGCACCAGCACCCCCCGCTCGATCACTTCGGGCACCCCGGCGCCCTCGTGCCGCCACTCGAGGTCGATCGGGCGCAGCACCGCACCGTCGACGAGGACGTTGTGCGGCACCAGATCCCACAGCGCCTCGACCCCGCGGGCGGCCTCCGCGCGGACGAGATCCCGCCAGCCGGTGAGCAGCTCCGCGACCCGCTCCGGCTCGTCGAGCAGGACTTCGACCATCGTCGGGGCGTCGTACACCTTGTCCGTGCACGGTCCGACCGAGATCCCGGCCACCGGCGGCGACGGCACCAGCGGCACGCGGCGGACTTCCGCACCCTCGCCGGTGCGCACGACGTCGGCGCGCGTACACGCGAACGCGGCGCGCTCGGCGGTGTTGAAGTAGGTGGCGAGCCGGAACGCGGGCCAGAGCGCGGCGGCGCCGGGGCCGCAGAGCAGGGCGAGGCCGTTCGCGGGACCACCGGTGATCGCCGCGGCCAGCCGCGGCAGTTCGGTGTCGATCCGCTCGCTCCGGACCGCGCGGGCGACCTCGTGCCCGGGAGAACAGAGCAGCTCACGCTGGACTTCGAGGCCGGCCGCCGCGAGCGTGCCGGCGACACCGCGAGAAGACGTCAACACCACGACGGCGCCCATCGGCGACAACCGCTCGCGAACCGACTCCAGCAAGCCTCGCGTCGCGTACGACTGCTGGACGACGACGAGGTCGTAGCCGTCGGCGGGCGGCCGGTCGTGCACCGAGACCGTGCCGAGGTCACGGGTGCGGAACCGCACCGCGGCGGCGCGGACCGGGTCGGCCTCGACGGCGTGCACCGTCGCCGAGACCTCGCCCAGATACCTGGTCAGGCCGCCGAAACCGGCGCCGACCTCCAGGACCTTCGCCGCCTTCGGCAGCACGAGCGCCCGGAGGACGTTCGCGGCGCCGTGGTCGAGCGGGACCCGCTCGGCGGCGTCCCAGCCGGCGAAGTGCAGCTCGTCGGACAGCGAACCGGTGTCCTCGGCCAGGGAGAGCAGGGTGGTGAGCAGCCGTGCCGTCTCCGCGGGCATGGATCAGCTGGTGACGGAGTAGTTTTCCAGCGTCTTCTTCACCGCACGCTGGTACGTGCCGCTCAACGCCTTCTCGCCCTCTTCGCCGCCGAGCGGGTTCTGCAGGATGTCGACGCGGACGATGTTGTTGCCGCTGATCCACGTGCCCCGGTAGGTGCCCTTGTCGCCGTCGATCTTCTTCTGGAAGTTCAGCTTCGGCGGCATCCCCGGCAGCGGCTCGGTGATCTGCACGAACCCGTTGCTCGTCTGGTACTGGCGCAGCTGCTTGACCAGGTCACCGGCGGCGCCGGGGCTGGTCAGCGGGATGACGGTGACCGAGATCTTCGCCGGCTGCGGGCCGGTCTCGTCCGGCTGCTTCTGCGAGCCGCGGTACGCGACCTGCTTCACGCCGGCGGCGATGACCAGATCCGCCTCGCCCTTCTCCATGCCGGTGATCTCGGCGAGCTGGGCCGCGGGGATCGCGCCGCTCTTCGAGTCCTCTTCACCGGACTGCTCCGGGATCTTTTCGAAGAGCAGCTCTTCGGGCGTCTTCGGCTTGGTCGACGACGGGGGAGCCTGCGACTGGGGCGACTGCGGAGCGGCCGTCGGGTCCGGCGGGGTGTCGCCGCCGCCCTTGAACGCGAAGTAGCCGCCGACGCCCAGACCGGCGAGGACCAGCACGGCGACGATCGCGATGATCGCGATCTTGCCGCCCTTGCCCTTGGGCTTGTCTTCGAACAGCTCGGGGCCCTGCTTGACCCACTCCGTGCTGCCGACCGGCGAGATCGGCGGGAAGTCCGAGCCACCCCAGGGCGGGCTGGCGTCGTTGTCGGTCCAGCCCTGCTGTTGCGGCTGTTGCTGATAGCCCTGGTGCTGCTGCGGGAAACCGCCCGCGGGCGAGGCCTGACCCTGCTGGGGGAAGCCGCCGGCCGGGGACGCCTGGCCCTGCTGCGGGAAACCGCCCGGCGGCGACGCCACCGGCGGCACGACCTGGGTACGGTTCGGATCCGCCTGCTGCTGTTGCTGCCAGTTCGGCACGACCTGGGTGCGCTCGCCCTCGCCGCCCTGCGGCTGGTTCACCGGCGCGATGATCTGCGTCGAGTCGGCGCTGGGCTGGCCGGGCTGCTGCGGCGCCTGCTGCTGTTGCGGAGCGGGCGGCTGCTGGAACGGCTGCTGCGGCTGCTGCGGCTGCTGACCGGGCTGCTGGACCGGTTGCTGGGCGGGGTCGCCATACGCGACCGCCGAGGACAGCACCTGGTCACGGCGGAGCCGGTAATCGTCCGCGGAGAGCCGTCCAGATGCGAGCTCTTCGTCCAGATTGCGCAGCTCTTCCTGCCAGGACACCACCGGCCCCCTTATCCGAATTTCCGGCGGGAGGAATGCTCCCGGCCGTCGCGATACCACCACTGCGGTGACCTCGCACATTCTGCACTGCCCGGAGTCGTCGCGCCCTCGCGGGTCGAATCGTGATCTCCCCGCGACCTGCGCTTCTCAGCTCGCCGGGAGAACGGTGTCCAACGAGGTCAGCGTCTGCTCCAGACGGGTGTCGAGCGCCTGCGGGTCGCCGCCGAGCGGCTGCGAGACCCACGTCGTCACGGCCATCGTCCCGGAGACGTAACCGATCCCGCTGAGCTGGCCGTTCTTGTTCGCGCCGACGAGGGCGAGCCGGTCGCCGACGCGTTGCTCGCGCAGCCCGGCGTTGATCGAGTTCTCCCGGAAGTACTTGACGATCGCGGCCGCGTCCTTCGCGTCGTTCGCCGGGATCACCAGGACGAGGTAACTGTTCGTACCCTCGTTCGAACCCTTGTAGGTGACAGACGCGACATTCTTCGACGCGAGGTAGTCGCCCGCGGCCTTCGAGTAGAGGTTGAGCTCCACGCCCTTCGCGACCGACATCGTCGAGTTGTCCTTCGACGGTGTGCCCGGCAGCGCCGGCAGCCGGTCTTCCAACGGCGTCTGGGCGCTGTCGGGCTTGCCCGACGGCGTGAGATCGCCCGGCGGCTGGGCCACGCTCGGCTGCTCGGCGACGTTCGAGGGCTGCGACGAGCCCAGCCACAGCGTCCCGCCGATGATCAACGCCAGCACGACCAGCACGCCGGCACCGATGAACAGCCAGGTCGGCTTGCGTTTGCCGACCGTCGCGTAGTCCTCGGTGGGCGCGTAGTGGCGCGGGCCGGGCTCGGGGGTCAGCGGCGGAAGCGGCCGGCCCGGCTCGGGGGCCGATGGCCTGCCCTTGACCAGCGGCGGCTCGGCGCGCAGATAGACCGTCGGATTGATGTCGGCGGGCGAGGGCGCGGTGGTCTTGTGGTCCGCGATCCGCGGGATGGCCTTCTTCTCGGGTTCCGCGACGGGCGGCGGCGTGTACACCGGTTGCGTCTGCTGGTACGGCTGGGGCTGCTGGACCGTGACCGTCGGCGGCTCGACCGGGCGCGCGGCGGGATTGGTGCTGTGCCACGTCCCGCCCGGGCGCCGCAGCGGCGAGGGCACCGGCGACGGCATCGTCCCGCCGGAGGCCTCCGCCAGGAGCTCGTCGCGCTTCCTGCGGTGTTCGGCGTGCCCGATGCGACCCGCGGCCAGCTCGACGTCCAGCAGTCGAAGCTCGTCTTGCCAGCTCATTCAGCCCCCTGCCGCCGGGTGTGGGCAGCCAGTGTTGCATGCACCCTTATGGGTGGTTGATGTGGTCTTTCCTCATTCTTGCGTCCACTCACGACCTGGTCCAGCACTGATCTCGTGCGAGGTGAAGGCGCCTTTCCTCGCATGTCACGCGGTAAAAGCGCCCTTCACCGCGCGAGACGAGGTGAAAGTCCCCTTCAGCGGTACGGTGGCGGACGTGGGAAGTGCCGGGTGACGGAAATCGACGCGTGTCGCGGCGCGTTGCGCGAGCTGGCCATCGGCAGGCTCGCCGGACGTGACGTCCGCACCTCCCACCTGGTCGAGGCCGGTCTGGACGCGATCGTCGCGGGACTGGACACCCCGTCCCTTCCCCTGCTCGCCGGGCTCGAATCCACTGCCGAAGCCGCCGTCGACAAGGCGTTCGACCAGGTCGTCGACGAACTGGAGCTCGAACTGCCCGCCGATCCGACGGCCGCCCGCTGGCTGCTGATCCACGGCTGGCTCACCGCGATGGTGCAAGGGCGGCTCTCGCCCGCGGCCGGCGGTGCCCTCGTCAGCGAAGTCGGCGAGCTGCTCGGGTCGCCCCAGGCGTTGCGCGGGATCACGCGCTGGTCGGCGATGCTCGAGCACTGGATCCCGACCGACCTCACCCCGAGGGACGTCTGCGAAGTGCCGATCCTCGAGGAGTCGGCCGAGCTGCTCGAAGGACCTTGGCCTCCTTCCCCGCGTCACCCGTAAAGCCCCGTTTTCTGTCGTACATGTGTTCTAAAATGGTCGTTGTACAGCAGGAACAGCGGCGAAAGGCAGACACGGATGGCCTACATCACCCTGCCCACGTTCGTGGGGTACAGCACGAGCTCGGGTCCTTCGCGTTCCTCGTTCGTCCGGCGCTGGCGCCGTCAGTACGAGGACCCGGCCCGGGGCGGGTTCAACTTCTACCTCCGCGCCGCGAACGCGATCCGTGCCGGGCGGATCTCCGGGCGGGATCGCGAGGTACTGCGGGCGCTGGTCGAGAACGCGGACGAGCGCACGCGGCCGCACTACACCGAGATCGCCAACGGCTGGCTGCGCTACGTCGGGCGGCGTGACCTGCGGCTGGCCGAGGTCGGCCGGTCGCGATGGCGGCTCGGCTCGCTCGAAGTGGGTATCAATCCGCATCTCGGCCTGCGCAAGGGCGACGGCCCCGTCTACGTGACCTGGCTCTACTTCAAGGAGGAGCCGTTGAGCCGGGACGCGGCGCAGATGGTGCTGTGGCTGCTCGAACAGACCATGGACGAGCTGCGGCCGGGTGGGCGCCCGCTGGTCGTCGACGTCCGGCGGTCGAAGGAGTTCGCGTTGTCGCCGCGTGATCGCGACAAGGTGCGGCCGTGGGTGCGGAGTGAGGCTTCGGCCTTCATGAGCCTTTGGGAGGCGGCCGCATGATCGATCGACGGCGAGCCCGCGTTGGCGTGGGCTCGCCGTTCACACACCGTCATTCTCACGGTTCCGGCGGCGGCGCAAGACACCTGATCAGGTGACAGTTTCGCGGAGAATGCCCACGAGCTGGACAACTTGGGCCCTGAACACGAAGCTTTCCCAGTCTTAATCGGCCGAACCACCGAGGGTCGCTCGTGAACAACGCTTGGGAAGCCATCTCCAGGGTCGCAGATGAGCCCGCCTGGTACTGGGTCTACGACAAGCTCGCGTTCTGGCCGAGCACCTACGCGCACGCCTGGCCGGGTTTCCGCGAACCCGCCCCGTCCGTCGCGTGGGATCTCGCGCCCGGCGGCCTGGACCGCGCCTCGGCCGAGTTCAGGGTCGGCCCGTACGCCGTCGAGCAGAACGACGTCGCCCGCGTCGCCCTCTCGGCGCTGAAGGACTGCGTCGCCGAGGACGAGTGGGTCTGGGTGCTGCACTGGCAGCACCAGTCGTACCGCTTCTACCCGCATCGGCACGCCGCGCTCGACCCGTGGCCGGTCCCGGTGTTCCCGCGCACCGACTACCACATGTTCCTGGCGAACGACTTCCGCTTCGGCACGCTCGGGCACCCGTGGGAACGGACGCTGTGCGTCTACGGCGAGAAGCTCGTGCCCGCCTTCGAAAAGCACGGCGAACAGGTTTTCAAGAACGCGCTGCGGCGTAACGGGGCACCGGCCGCCATGGTGGGCGGACCTGCCTAAACTCAGGCGGGTGTTCGAATACCACGGGTGGGTGACCATCCAAGCGAGCCCTTCCGGTGACGACGACGCCGCGCTGCTCGAGCGCATCGTCGAGCGGGTGCACCGTGCCGTCCGCGACTTCGGCGACGGCGACCTGCTCGACCTCCGCTGGGCGGCCGGGGTGCCGGTGCTGCACCTGGGCGGCATGGACAAACACGGCACCGCGATCGCCCCCGAGCTGGTGGACCTCTTCACCCGCGTCGGCGACCTCGCGCCCGGCTCGTACGGCCTCCTGCACGTCTGGGACGACCAGGACCCCGAGCACGACAACGAGTTCAAGGTGTACCGGATGGCCCGCGGCCTGGTCACCGAACGCGGCGACGAGCACCTGTCCCCGGTCGCCCCCACCGTGATGGACGGCTACGAGATCTGAGCCGTCTGCCAGCGGTTTTCGTGGATGATCGAATTAGGCTGTTCGGCTGCTTCCCCGGCCTGTCCCGATAGGACAGAGTTCATCTGGGCGCCGTGAGATCGTCGTGCCTGAGATCGCGTCTCGGTGTCGTCGTCGTGGTGTTGGCCGTGGCTTTCGGGTTGTTCCCGGCCACGGCTTTCGCATATCCGGGGCCGGTTACCGCCCCAGCGGAGTCGGGGGTGCCGGATTCCGCTCCCGACACCGCGGCCGCGACGCAATTCGCCAAGCAGGGCCGGAAGAAGGTCCGGATCGACGACCTGATCTCCGAGCGTTCGGAATCCTTCGCGAACCCGGACGGCTCCGTGACGCTGACGCAGAACACCCGCCCGGTCCGGCTTCCCCAGGACGGTGGCTGGATCCCGGCTGACTCGACTCTGAGCTCTGGGCCGAACGGGTTGTCGCCGAAGGCCCGCGATGGCCGATATCTCCCTTTCCACAGGTCGTCGCGGGGATGTCCAGACCGCGGGAACCGCACCGCATCCCTTGGGGCAAAATCCTGAAGATCGGCGAGATCGTCGCCAGCTCCTGGAAAGGCGCGCGGGCTCTAGCCACCTTCGGCCGTGAGGTGGAGAAGGCCCAGAAGGTCATCGCCGACACCGAGCGCATCCTCGCCGACGCCGAGATGGCGGCGAACGCGGTGCAAGTGGTGGTCGCCGTCAGCGAAGGTGAAGGCGTCGTCGGTGCGGCCGCCGCGGCCATGGGCGGTGCAGCCGCGGCGAGTGACTCCGGCTGCAACAGCTTTGTCCCCGGTACGCAGGTTTTGATGGCGGACGGGACGACGAAGCCGATCGAGGAGGTGAAGCTCGACGATCAGGTGCAGGCCACGGACCCCGAGACGGGTGAGACCACGGCTCGGAAGGTCGTCGCCACGATCATCGGGCAAGGTCAAAAACGTCTGGTCGAGATCGGCATCGCTGGTGGGGCGCCGATCGTGGCCACCGATGGCCATCCGTTCTGGGCACCCGGTCTGCGGGCATGGGTACCGGCCAATGGCCTGACGGTCGGAAGCTGGCTGCAAACCAGTTCCGGAACCTGGGCGCAGGTCACCGCGGTCCATTCCTTTGATGCCGTTGCCAGCGTTCACAACCTCACCGTCGACGACCTTCACACCTACTCCGCGCTAGCTGGGGCCACACCGGTCCTTGTGCATAACTGTGGTGGGTCGCAACCCGGACACTCCGATCTCTGCCGGTGTGACCCAGGGAAGCCGCGCAGCGAGGTTGTCGTGGACCGCGGGCTCATTCGAACAGGCCAGGAACCAAGCCCTGGACACCATCGGGCCCATCGATACCGGTTCGTGGCAGCGGCGGCAGGGGACGATGGAGTCTGCGGTCGACACCTTCGGTAGAGATACCGGCTTCACCGCGACCAGCGGCGGGGAATATAGATCGTTCCGCCTGGACACCGACGACAGAATCGGCCCACATATCAATGTGATGACGGGTAAGGGCGCGTCGGTTCGAAAATGGGCGATAAGGTTCCCCGGCGGGAATATTTCGACGTGGTTGAGGCGGAACGTATGACCGACGGTAGTTCTTATGGGAGCCATCCGGACTACCTACCGGACTTCATGAATGACCCCTGTGACGATGACGGCCGGCACGTGATGAAGCTGGATCTAACCGAGAACCGCGCACTGGCGGCAGCGACGCTGAGCAGATTCCCGGCTGCGGCCGGCGACGTGATCGACTTCGAGTCCGCTCCGTTCGAAGACCGTCTCTGGTGGGACGACGAGGAGCACTGGACGAGGATGGCGGCGGATTTGCTCTCCTCGTACGCGCAGCGGAGTGAGCGGGTCGCCGTCATTTGGGGCAACTATTTGATGCCGACTGTGACCATGCCTGTGCATGTCGCGGTGCGACATGCGCGGGACATCCTGGACGCCGGGCAACACTTCTGGATCCACCCGCTTGGCGGTTCGGTGCTCATCGAATGCCTGATGGATGGGCAGGTGACGGTCGTGACGATTCCGTCAAGAGCGTGAGTTGGCCAGGCGGTCTGGCGACACGGACCGGCTGGCTCGTGGTCTGAATCGCAACATGTCTTGAGTAGCCGTACTCAAGACACCGAAGGGGCGCCGGCGCGACTGTGGTACGCATGACGAAAACCTCCGCAGCGCCGCCCACCACCGTCGCGTTCTTCGTCCAGGCCGCCCTCTCGTTCGGCCTGGCGTTGCTCGCGGTCGTCATCGGCATCTGGTACCTGCCGGTCGATGGTTGGGTCCGCGGCTTCCTCGCCCTCGGCATGCTCTTCTTGACCACTTCGGCGTTCACGCTCGCCAAGTGCATCCGTGACCGGCAGGACGAGAACACCGTCGTCAGCAGAGTCGACCAGGCCCGCGTCGACAAGCTCCTGTCCGAGCACGACCCCTTCAAAACGCCCGCGCTCTAGCCTGCCCAGAGGCCCGGCTAGATTCTCGACCATGGTCTTGACCAGGGAGATTCGCCGCGTCCAGGTGAACACATGGGTCCTGCTCGGCGTGGCGGTCGCCTGGTTGCTCGTCAACTTCCGCTGGATCGTCCTGTATCGCGACGGCCAGGTGTTCGACATCGACGAGGCCGGCTACTTCGGCATGGCGTTGAACAATCACGGTGCGGCGCTCCGGGACGGTGCCGTCGGCTGGATCGAGGCCGTCGAGTCCCCGGGTATCCAAGCGCCGCTGCTGCCCGCGCTGACTTCGCTGCACTTCTTCGCGACCGGGACCGGGACGGTGGCCGCGTTCCTCGTCCCGCTGGTGGCCGGGGTGGCGCTGATCCTGCTCACGCACGCCGTGGCGAACAGGGTGGCTGGCCGCCCGTTCGCCTGGATCGCCACGGCGCTGATCGCCACCGCGCCCGGCGTGCTCTTCGAGGCCCGCGCCTACCATTTCGCGCTGCCCGCGGCGGTCATGACCACGGCCGCCGTCTACTGCCTGATCCGTTCCGAAGGGCTGTCGAAACTGCGGTTCGTCGTGCTCTTCGGAGTCTTCGTCGGGCTGATGCCGCTCTCGAGGACGATGGCGATCGCGTTCGTACCGGCGTTGGTGCTGGCCGCGTTGGTCCAGGCGGTGGTGCCGCGGGACCGGAGGAAGCGGCTGATGCACTTCGCTCTCGCGGCGCTCGTGGCTGCCGGCGTCGCGGCGATCTGGCTGGTGCCCAACGGCGCCCGGGTCTTCGAGTACCTGACCGGCTTCGGCTATGGGAAGCAGTCGGTGGAGTTCGGCCAGGAAGCGGGTGTGTTCAACCCGGCGGCCTGGGTCGCGCGGCTACGGCTGTTGATCTCCGACCACGGGCTACCGCACGCGCTGTTGCTGTGTGCCGGGCTTGTCGCCGCGGTCGTCCTGGCGATCGTCAAGATCCGGTCCGGTCCGGCGAAGGACGTCCTCCGCTCAATGGTGGCATCGGCGCTGTTTCCGTCGGCGCTGCTCGTCGCGGAGGGCGGGCTGGCGGTGCTGACGTCCAAGAACACCGGCACCTCCTTCTTTCTCCCGTTGATTCCGTCCATGGTGATCCTGGCGCTTTGGGGGTTGTACCGGGTACACCGATCGCTTCGGCGGGCCTTGCCGTTCGCGGTCGCGGTGGTCGGGCTCCTGGCGCTGGTGCCAATGGTGGATCTGCGCCTGCCGACCGCTCAGCCGTGGGAGATGGACCTGCCGGTGCTGGGCACGTCCAAGATCACCGATGGGCGCGGCGTTCCCCAGGTCTACGTCGACCCGGGTGGGCAGCTCGTCGAGCCGATAAGCGCGGAGACGGCGCGGGAGTGGCGGGCCGCGTCGGAATGGGCCGTCGGCCAGGTGGAGGAGCAGCACGCGCTGGGCGGGGCGACCGCGTTCGGGTTCCGTGACCGGCTCTTCAACACCAACACCGTGCAGCTGGAGATGCTGCGGAAGTTCGGTTACGGCGTGGCGCTGCCGCAGGTCGATCCGACCGCGAACGGGAACACCGGGCCGGACCATCTGCGCTGGCTGACGTCTTATGCGGGCAGCCTCGGCGGGGACGCGAGCAAGACGTGCCTGCTGTTCACCGCGACGGGAACGGTGGACGAGTACGAACCGAAGGTGGATCCGCCGTCCATGGTTTCGACCGCGAAGGCCGCGGGATTCACCCCGATCGCGACGCACCCCCTACCGAACGGTCGGCTGGTGACCTTGTGGAAGCGTCCGCAGCCCACCTGCGTGCCCTCCTGAAGCACGAAGGGCGCACCGGCTTCCCGGTGCGCCCTCGCCCGCATATGCACAAATCCGAATTACTACGGTCGTGTGAACCCGCTCACCGAACCTGTAGCACTTAGTAACCGAAAAGACCCACGCGCCCCAGAACCGACTCGCCAACGCGAGCTACAAGGAACGTGGGGGTCCGGGGGCTCGGGCCCCCGGGAATTATGGCGAGTACGCTGCGGCGCAGGCTTTACCTGCGCACGCGGTGCCCGCGTGCGAGCGGATGACGGGATTCGAACCCGCGACCCTCACCTTGGCAAGGTGATGCGCTACCAGCTGCGCTACATCCGCATGTGTTGCTCTGCTCCGGCACTCGTTTGAAGCAGTGGAACAACCATACACCGACCGTCTGTAGCGGTTTCCACCCACCCCTACAGGTGCTCCGGCGTCACACCTGGCGTACAAGGGGTGACGACGGCTGCATACCTCCGTATGGTGTCCCCATTCGACCGAATGGTGAGTCCTTCGGGGAGGAGGTGCCTGGCCGGATGACCGAGCAGGGCACGGTGCCGCTTCAGGCGGCCTCGGAATCCGACGAGCAGGCATTGCTCCAGCGTCTCCGTGACGGGGAGGACGCTGCCTTCGGGGAGCTTTTCGAACTTCACGCCGCCGCTGTGCGGCGTTTGGCCCGCAGTCTGGCCGCCGACCGGTCGGAGGCGGAGGACATCACCGCCGAGACCTTCTTCCGGGTGCTTCAGGCGTTGCGCCGGGGCGCCGGGCCGCGTGACTACGTCCGGGCCTACCTGCTGACGGTGGCTCGCCGGGTTTCGTGGGAGTGGCACGGCGCGCGTCGTGACGTGCCGGTGAGCGACGACGAGCTGACCTTCCGGGCCGGGGCGGGTGCGGACACGCATGCCAGGACGGCCGAACATTCGCTGATCACGACCGCGTTCACGAGTTTGCCGGAGCGCTGGCGTTCGGTGTTGTGGCAGACCGAGGTCGAGGGCGAGCAGCCGTCGATGGTCGCGCCGCATTTCGGGTTGAGCGCGAACGCGACGGCGGCGCTGGCCCGTCGCGCGCGGCAGGGGCTGCGGGCTGCCTACCTGCAGGCGCATCTGTCGGTCAGCCGCGGGCCCGATTCGTGCCGCGCGGTGGTGGAGAAGCTGGGCGGGTTCACCGCGGGCAGCGTGACCGGGGCCGAGGCCCGCCGGATCAAGACCCACCTGATCGCCTGCCAGTCCTGCCGGGCCACCCACGACGAGCTGCGTGACGTCTGTTCGTCGCTGCGGGCGCACGCCGGTGTGGTGGCGCTGCTGGTGCCGGCGGCCGCCGGGGCCCACGCGAGCGGGGCGTTGTCCGGGCTCGCCGCGTCGGTCAAGGGACTTCTGCTCGGGTCGAAGGTGAAGGTCGGCCTGGCGGTGGCGTCCACGGCCGCCGCCGGTGCGGTCGGGATCGTCGCCGGTCCGGCCGTGTTCGGCACCGACGCCACCCACACGGTCGGGCTGTCCGGGGGCGGGCTGCCGGAGCTGGCGTTGCTGCCGGCGCAGGTCGCGCCGCCCGCCCAGGGGCAGCCGGTGGAGCTCCCGCCGCAGCGGATCGCGCAGGACCAGCTGCACGGCAAGGGCGCCCGGCCCGCCGTCACCGGACGCGGCCCGGGCGCCGAGCTCGGGGTGTCCGACCTGCCGAGCCTGCCGGGCGTGGGAACGCCGAGGAAGGAGCTCGGCGGCGGAGACGTCGTACAGCCGCCGGACGAGCAGAATCCGGCGCAGGAGGAGACCTCGCCGCGTAACGAGGTCCCGGATCCGGGCACGGGCACCAACCAGACCACCTCGAAGCGGGACGACATCCCGCCGGAGGAATCGTTCAGGCCCACCGAGGAGTCGCTGAGCCCGACCACGACGACTTCACGGGACTCGACCGAGTCGACCAAGCCGGAGTCGACGACTTACCCGGACGGGTCGTCTTCGACGGAGACCGGCACCCCCGAAAGCACGACGGGGACCTCGTCCGGCGACACCTCGACGGACGAGCCGAGCCCGGTCGAACCGACTTCCCACTATCCGGAACCGGGTGTCGACTACCCGACGTGCCCATAACGCCCGAGCGGGCATATCGCCTTCGAACTCTCGCGAATCCGGCTCCCGTCACGGTACGGTGGAGCTCGCTCACGACGAGCGAGCGGCCGCGCGGGAGGCGACTGAATGAACCGGCTGGTGCACGGCGAGGACGGCCGTGACTGGGTGGTCCGAGCCCAGATGGAATGGCGTGCTCCCGCGACAGCGGACGATTTCGAGCACGATGTGGCGGGCAGCTACGGCCCGGGTATCGCGATGATCGCCGTGACGGCGCTGCTCGCGATCGTGCTCATCATGTGGACCCCCGCCGACGTCATGATCCCGTCGTGGGTCCCGCTGGCGCTCCTGTTGATCGCGCTGTTCTTCCCGCTGCGGTGGATCCTGCGCCGTCCGTGGACCGTGGTCGCCGAGACCGAGGGCGATCTGGCGGGCGACCGGCCGTCGGAGCGCTGGGTGGGCACCATCCGCGGCATGTTCACCGTGCGCGGCGAGGTCTCGAAGATCACCAAGACCATCCAGAAGCACTCGCTGCCGGATTTCGACGGCCCGTTGCATCCGGTGGAGTAGTCGCGGCGGCCTGAACGCGCGAGACTGGGGCCATGCCCGAGTTACCCGAGGTCGAAGCGCTCGCTCATCACCTGCGTGAACACGCGGCGGGCAAGACGGTCTTCCGCGTCGACGTGTCGTCCCTCAGCGTGCTGAAGACGGCGACACCGCCGTGGACCGAGCTGCACGGCCGCGAGGTCACCGGGGCAGGCCGGTTCGGCAAACATCTGGATCTCGTCGCCGGGGATCTCCATCTGGTCGTCCACCTGGCGAGGGCTGGCTGGCTGCGCTGGTCCGACGCGTTGTCGCCGACGCCGCTCAAACCCGGCAAGGGGCCGATCTCGCTGCGCGTCCATCTCGACGCGGCCGCCGGGCCGGGCTTCGATCTCACCGAGGCCGGGACGAAGAAGGGCCTGGCGGTCTGGATCGTGCGTGATCCGGAGAAGGAGGTCGCGAGTATCGCGCGGCTCGGGCCGGACGCGCTTTCGCTGGACCGCACGCAGCTCGAGAAGTTGTTCGCCGGACGCACCGAACGGTTGAAGACGGCGCTGACCGATCAGTCGCTGATCGCGGGGATCGGCAACGCCTACTCCGACGAGATCATGCACATGGCGAAGCTTTCCCCGTACGCCACGACCGGGAAGCTGTCCGAGGCGGCGCTCGACGGGCTCTCCGAGGCGATCCGCGAGGTGCTGACCAGTGCCGTGACGCGTTCGGTCGGCCAGTCCGCGGCCCGGCTCAAGGGTGAGAAACGGTCCGGGTTGCGGGTGCACGCGCGCACCGGGCTGCCGTGCCCGGTCTGCGGCGACACGATCCGCGAGATCTCGTTCGCGGACAAGTCGTTCCAGTACTGCCCGACCTGCCAGACCGGCGGGAAACCTCTCGCGGACCGGCGGATGTCGCGCCTGCTCAAGTGACTCGTGAGTGGTAAGGACGGTTCTAACCGTCCTTAGCACTCACGAGGTCAGCAGAGGGCGGTCATCACCGCGGGCATGGGCGGCTTCGGCACCCGCTGCCCGCCGTGCACGTCCGCGGCGAGGTCGTACACGTTGAGCGCCAGCACGATCTGCTTCGAGCCGTCTTCGGTGCTCATCGAGACGCTGTAGAACCCCGGCCCCGCACCGGTGTTGCCCCAAACCGTCTTCGTGCCACCGGGACAAGGCAGGTTGAGCGTCTCGACGCCGGCGCCGTACGCGCCCAGGTCGCTGTACGGCACCAGCCGCTTGAGTTCGGCCTGTTGCGCGGGTTCCAAGAGCTGTCCTGCCAGCAACGCGCGATGGAACGTCGCGAGGTCGTCGACGGTCGACACCATCGCGCCCGCGGTCCAGTCGTACGACGGGCTGAACACGGTCATGTCCTGCCCCTTCATGTCGTACCCGTGCAGATGCGGACCTCGCAGGAACGGCGACCACAGCGGGAAATACGTCCGGCCGAGGTCGAGCGGGTCGAGGATCCGCCGCTGGATCTCCTCGCGGACGTCGTTGCGCGTGATCTTCTCGATCATCTTGCCCAGCAACAGATATCCGGTGTTCGAATACTTCACGCCGCCGCCCGGCGGGAACGAGGGCCGGTCGGCGAGAGATCGCCGGATCACCTCCGACGGCGTGATGACGTGCGCCCGGTTCCCCTCGACGAGGTACGGGTCGAAGAAATGCGGATCGAGCGGGTCGTGCACTCCCGAGGTGTGGTTCAGCAGCATGCGCACCGTGATCTTTTCCGGCTCGTAGCCCGGTCCTCGTGCGACACCGGGCAGCCGCCGCTCGATCGGATCGTCGAGCGACAGCGCGCCTTCGCCCGCGAGCCGCAGTACCACGGTGGCGACGAACGCCTTGGTGTTGCTGGCGATCCGGAACCGGTGGTGCGGCCCCGCGGCTTCACGCGTGGCCTGGTTCGCGTATCCGGCGCCGAAGCGCGAGACCGCCCCACCGTTCCGGACCTGGACGACCGCTCCCGGGAAACCCCCTTCGCCGACCAGTTCGCCGACGGCCGCGCGCACCGGGTCTTCGGCCGCGGCCGCCACCCCGCTCCCCAGCAGGACCCCCGCCAGCACCCCCGCCGCGAGTTTCCCCGATCCGCGCATTGTGTTCCTCCCCCGGAAGCGATTGCCTGCGCACAGTCTTTCCCGTGCGACGGGGAGTGACCATGGGGGTGACGCCCGGGTCTTGGGTAGGGTCGGCCCCACCCTCAGTTGTCACAACTCAACGGAAAGTGGGGAGCAGACCTTGCACCCGGTTGGTCGAGCGCAGAGCATGGACGCCGTGTCCGGGCTCGAGATCGCGCAGATCATCCCTTGGGGTGTGGCGCTGCTGCTCGCGATTCTCGTCGTCGTCCTGCTGATCAAGCTGAGGCGTCCCGCGAGCATCGTGGAGAACGCGGTGCTGCAGGCCGTCCACCGGATGTCGAAGGCGACACCGGATCTCCGCGAGGGCCTCGACGAGCAGGTCGCCGACAAGATCACCAGCCAGCTGCTGGAGATGCTCGACTGCGTCGCCGTCGGCATCACCGACAGCGAAGGCACGCTGCTGTCCTGGGACGGCGAGGCCAACGACCACTACGTCGACCTCGTCGACGCCATCGGCAACGCGATCCGCAAGCACCGCCGCGAGGTCGTCGCGCACGACAAGATGCCGTGCAACCACCGCGGCACCTGCCGGATGCGGACGGCGGTGATCGTGCCGCTGATCGTCGAGGGCGAGACCGAGGCCGCGCTGCTGGTCGTCGGGCGCACCCGCGGGCGGCTGGTGCAGATGGCCGACGCGGTCGCGCAGTTCGTCTGCACCCAGTTCGAGCTGGCGCGCCTGGACGAATCGAAGAACCAGCTCCAGCAGGCGGAGATCAAGGCGTTGCGCGCGCAGATCTCGCCGCACTTCGTCTACAACGCGCTGAACACCATCTCCTCGCTGATCCGGACGGACCCGGAGGAGGCGCGAGAGCTGCTTCAGGACTTCGCGGACTTCACGCGCTACTCGTTCCGGACGTCGGGCATGTTCACCTCGCTCGCCGAGGAACTGCGCAATATCGACCGGTACCTGACCATCGAGAACGCCCGTTTCGGCGGACGGCTCGAAGTGCGGATGAAGATCGCGCCCGAGGTGCTCTCGGTGGTCGTGCCGTTCCTGATCATCCAGCCGCTGGTCGAGAACGCGGTCAAACACGGCCTCGCGTCGAAGCCGTCCGGCGGCTGCGTCACGGTGATCGCCGAGGACTACGGCGCCGAAGCGCTGATCAGCGTCGAGGACGACGGCATCGGCATGGAGCCGGCCAAACTCGCGGACCTCCGCAGCCAGCACCGCACGGGCGCGCACGTCGGCCTCGGCAACATCAACCAGCGGATGCAGCAGGTGTTCGGCCGCGACTACGCGCTCATGGTCGAGACCGCACCCGGTGCCGGCATGAAGGTGACCCTGCGGGTGCCGAAGTTCATGCCCGGTGTACGGCCGAACCTGCCGGACTTCTCCGCCGACAGCGCCACCGTCCCGCCCCAGGGCGGGCCGAACGAGGCCAGCGGGGTGAGCGGTTCGCGCAGCGGCGTGCTGCCGTCGTGAACGTCGGTAACCTGGCGGTATGAGCGTTGCGGACAAGCTGACCTCCCGTCTCCCGATGATCGGCGATCGGGGTGAACGCAAGGACGTCGTCGCCGTGGTCAAGCTGCACGGGGTGATCACGCCGACCCCGTCGCCGCTGGCCAGGGGCTCGATCAACCTCGCCGCCGTCGAATCGGCGCTGACCCGCGCGTTCGGCCACGAGCGGCTGAAGGCCGTCGCGCTGCAGATCAACTCCCCGGGCGGGGCGCCGACGCAGTCCGGCCTTGTCGCCGAGCGGATCCGCCAGCTCGCCGACGAGAAGAAGGTGCCCGTCCTGGCCTTCGCCGAGGACGTCGCCGCGTCCGGTGGCTACTGGCTGGCCTGCGCGGCGGACGAGATCTACGCGCACCGGACGTCGATGGTCGGCTCGATCGGCGTGATCAGCGGCGGCTTCGGGTTCACCGGTCTGCTGGAGCGGTTCGGTATCGAGCGGCGGCTGCACACCGCGGGGGCGAACAAGTCGAGGCTCGACCCGTTCAGCCCGGAGAAGCCGGAAGACGTCGAATGGCTGAAGAAGATGCACGGCCAGCTCCACGAGCTGTTCGTCGACTGGGTCACCGAGCGCCGGGGCGACCGGCTTTCCGGCTCCGAGGATCTGTTCACCGGTGACGTCTGGCTGGGTGCCCGCGCGGTCGAACTCGGCCTGATCGACGGCGTCGGCAGCCTGCGCCAGGTGATCACCGATCGGTACCCGGACGCCGAGATCTCGATCGCCGAACCGAAGAAGCCGCTGCTGGCGCGGCTCGGCATCGGCGCCCCCGCCGCGGCGAGCGCGTTGCTGGACGCCGTGCAGTCCAAGGCCGCCTGGAGCCGCTTCGGTCTCTGATCCCAGCGGAATGGCCCGGTCCTCGCGGATCGGGCCGTTTTCGCGTTCGGGCCCGGAATGGTTCACCCGAACGGTGGTAGGCGTAAGTGGTTCAGACCAGGTCTCATATCGGACATACCGCTTTGTTGTGAACGGCAACAAACCTCGACAGCGTTGACGAGGAGGTCCGATGTCCGTTAATCGTTCCCGTTGGAAGATCGCGCTCGCGGCAGGCGCGGCTTTGCTCACCGTCCCACTGGCCCTGCCCGCGTCCGCCGCCGTCCCGCCGCCACCGGCCGGCTGGACCGCCGTGTTCACCGACGATTTCACCGGCGCCGCGGGTTCGCTGCCGTCGAGCGCGAACTGGATCATCGACACCGGTCACTCCTATCCCGGCGGCCCGGCGAACTGGGGCACCGGCGAGATCCAGAACTACACGGCGAACCCCGCCAATCTCGCCCAGGACGGTTCCGGGAACCTGCGGATCACGCCGTTGCGCGACGGCGCGGGCAACTGGACCTCGGCGCGGATCGAAACGCAACGCACGAACTTCAAACCGCCCGCGGGCGGCGCGCTGCGGATCGAAGGCCGGATCCAGATGCCGAACGTCACCGGCGCCGCGGCACTCGGCTACTGGCCCGCGTTCTGGGCGCTTGGCTCGCCGTATCGCGGCAACTACTGGAACTGGCCCGCCGTCGGCGAGTTCGACATCATGGAGAACGTCAACGGGATCAACACGGTCTGGGGTGTGCTGCACTGCGGCGTCAACCCCGGCGGCCCGTGCAACGAGACCACCGGACTGGTCGGCAGCCGCACGTGTCCCGGCGCGAGCTGCCAGAGCGCGTTCCACACCTACACCTTCGAATGGGACACGAGCGTCAGCCCCAACGTGTTCCGCTGGCTGGTGGACGGGCAGCAGTTCCACTCGGTCAGCCAGAACCAGGTCGACGCCACGACCTGGGCCAACATGACGAACCACGCCGGCTACTTCGTGCTGCTGAACGTCGCCATCGGCGGCGCGTTCTCGAACAACAACTCCGGCACCACGACGCCGGGACCGGGAATCGTGCCGGGGCATCCGATGCTCGTCGACTACGTCACCGTCCTGACCCGCGGTGGTGGCACGGGAAGCCCCGGCGGCGGCAGCGCGTACGGCACCATCGAGGCGGAGTCGTACGGCCAGGCGGCAGGCATCGCCAAACAGGCCACGTCCGACACCGGCGGCGGGCAGAGCATCGGCCCGGCGGGCAACGGTGACTGGGCGTTGTATCCGGGCGTCGACTTCGGGACGCAGACCGGCAGGCAGTTCCAGGCGCGCGTCGCGTCCGGAGCTGCGGGAGGCGTGAGCGGTCTCGTCGAAGTCCGGCTCGACAGCCGGTCCAACCCGCCCGTCGGCAGCTTCGCCGTCGCGAACACCGGGGGCTGGCAGAGCTGGCGCACCATCCCGGCGAATATCAGCGGTGTCACCGGGAAACACGACGTCTACCTGACCTTCACCAGCGGCCAGCCCGCCGATTTCGTGAGCGTCAACTGGTTCACCTTCACGCCGTGAAGGGATAGATGTGGCACGGCGAGGCGGTTCGTGTCACCGGAAAAGATGACGGCACCGGCCACCCCAGGCGCGGGGGTGCCGGTGCCGTCCTTTCGTTCGACTTTCGTGAAGCGGGCTGGACAAGGAACCCGGCAATGGGCAGGATGCGTCTCACTGTGAGTGCTCACGATGACACCCGGAAGCTCATCGTCCTGGCGGTGGACGATGAGCCCAAAGGGCTAGACGAACTCGTCCACTGTCTCCGGAACAGCCCGCACGTCGCCCTGGTCTACCCGGCGATCGACGCTTCGGAGGCGCTGCGCCTGCTGTCCGCGGACGATCCCAGACTGGCCGATCGCAAGGCCCGCGGCCTGCCGATCGTGGACGCGGTGTTCGCCGACATCGACATGCCCGGGCTGTCCGGGATGGAGATGTCCCGGGTGTTCGCCGCGCTGCGCCCGTCGCCCGCGCTGGTCTTCGTGACGGGGCACGCGGAAGAGGCGGTCAACGCCTTCGACCTCGGCGCGCTCGACTACGTGCTCAAGCCGTACCAGCAGGATCGTCTCGACCGCGCGATCACCCGCGTGATGGACAAACTCGCCGCCAACGCCGCGCCGAAGTTCGGCCAGGAAGGCGGCCTCGGGCAGGTCAAGAACGACGACGAGGTCATCCCCGTCGAACTGGCGGGCACCACGAAGCTCATCCCGCGCTCTTCGGTCCGCTGGGTCGAGGCGCAGGGCGACTACGCCCGGCTGTTCACCAACGACGGCAGCCACCTGGTCCGCATCCCGCTCGCCCAGCTCGAAGAACGCTGGGAGAAGGCGGGTTTCGTCCGCATCCACCGGTCGTTCCTGGTCTCGCTGCCGCTGATCACCGAACTGCGCATGGGGCAGGGCGGCTATCAGGTCGTGATCGGTAACGAGGAGAAGGTGCTGCCGGTGAGCCGCCGCCACACGCGCGCGCTGAAGGACAGGCTGGTCGGCGCCAACCGGTCGTCGTGACCGACGACTACTACCGCCGCGTCAACGGCGTCCGCGAGCCGGATCCGACGCTGGGTAAGCGCAGGAAACCGGCGGCGCCCGAAGGAGCCGCCGTCGAACCCGTGCCGGGCGCGCCGTCCGGTCCGAAGCACGAACAGGCCAAACCCGAACATCACGCGAAACCCAAGCGGCAGCGGGTGATCCTCGCCGATCCGCGGCAGGCCACCAGCACCCTGCGGGCCAGGGTCGAACTCGAAGAACAGACCAGCTGGGGCAAACTCCTGGTCAAGGATCTGGTGAAGATCCAGCTGCGGACGGCCTCCTGGCTGGCGCTGCTGGTGATGGTCACGCTGTGTTCGCTTCCGGTGCTCTTCTATCTGATCCCGTCCTTCGGACGAGTGGTCGTCGTGGGCATTCCGTTGCCCTGGTTGATCCTCGGCGTGGCGCCTTTCCCGTTCCTGTTCGGCATCGGCCTCTGGTACAACCGGCTCGCCGAACGTCATGAACGCGACTTCGTCGACATGATCGAGAACTGATTGCGGAGCTGCACATGCGAGGATCCACCCTGTGCAGCTGAATCCGTGGGCCATGGCCGGCATCGTGCTGGTGGCGGTCCTGACCTTCTATCTGGGACACCGGTCCTCGAGGTCGGCCGTCAGCACGCACGACTTCCTCGTCGCCCGGCGCACCGTGCGCTCCCGGCGCAACGCCGCCGCGATCTCCGGCGAGTACCTGTCCGCCGCGTCCTTCATGGGCGTCGCGGGCATCGTGCTCAAGGACGGCGCCGACGCGCTGTGGTTCCCGATCGGTTTCACCGCCGGCTATCTCGCGCTGATGCTGTTCGTCGCCGCGCCGCTGCGGCGATCCGGCGCGTACACGTTGCCGGACTTCGTCGAGATGCGGCTGGGTTCGACGATGCTGCGCCGCGTCTCGACGGCGTTCGTGGTGTTCATCGGGATCCTCTACATGGTCCCGCAGCTGCAGGGTGCGGGCCTGACCCTGACGACCATCCTGCCGGTGCCGGTGTGGGCCGGAGCGCTCCTGGTCACCTTCGTGGTCGGTTTCAACGTGATCGCGGGCGGGATGCGCGCCATCACCGTCGTCCAAGCCTTCCAGTACTGGCTGAAGCTGTTCTCCATCGCGGTGCCTGCGTTCATCCTGTGCATCGTGTTCCTCGGCTCCGGCGGGCCGGGCAGCGCGCGCCCGCTGGGACAGCCCGCTCCGCCGACGTTCACCGAGAACACCACCGTCACGGTGCAGACCGACGTCACGCTGAAGGTCACCTCGGTGACCGTGCTCGAGGCGTACGGACAGGTGGAAGGCGCGCGCGCCAACGGTTTCGCGGTGTGGGCGCCGGAAGCCGGGCACAAGGTCGCCAAGGGCACGACGCTGAAGTTCACCGCGGGCACGCCGGTCCCGGTGGTCAGTGAAGCGCCCGCCTCCAACAGCGACTGGCTCCGGCCGGGGTCGGGCGGTCTCACCGATCTGCTGCAGGTCTATTCGCTGATCCTCGCGACCTTCCTCGGCACCATGGGCCTGCCGCATGTCCTGGTCCGCTTCTACACCAACCCCGACGGCAAGGCCGCGCGCCGCACGACGGTGCACGTCCTGCTGCTGCTCGGCCTGTTCTACCTGTTCCCGACGCTACTGGGCGCGCTGTCGCGGATGTACGTCCCGGAACTGCTGGTGACCGGGAAGACCGACGCCGCCGTCCTGCTGCTGCCGTCCGCGGTCCTCCCCGGACTCTGGGGGCAGATCCTGGGCGCGGTGACCGCGGCCGGTGCCTTCGCGGCGTTCCTGTCGAGCTCGTCCGGGCTGCTGGTGAGTGTCGCCGGGGTCGTGTCCACCGACGTCCTGCCCGGCCGTGTCCGCGATTTCCGGGTGGCGACGGCGATCGTGGCGCTGATCCCGTTCGCGCTGGCGGTGCTGCTGCCGTCGGAGGATCTGTCGCTTTCGGTCGGGATGTCGTTCGCGCTGGCCGCGTCGACGTTCAGCCCGCTGCTGCTGCTCGGGGTCTGGTGGCGCAAGCTCAGCTGGCCCGGCGCGCTGGCCGGGATGCTCGTCGGCGGCGGACTCGTGCTGACCGCGCTGGTGGTCAACATCGTCAGCAAATACACCGGCGGCTGGGCGCCGTGGTTCTCGAACCAGCCCGCGCTGATCACCGTCCCGGCCGCTTTCCTGACCACCTACGTGGTGAGCCGCGCGACCGGATACGGGCGGCCGGAGGACGTCCACGGCGTGATGCTGCGGCTGCACGCGCCCGATCCGCTCGGGTTCATGCGTGATCGTGCGGTCGCCCGCTTCGGGCAGGCCGAAGAGAAGACCCGCACCACCGGTAAAGGCCGTCACCGGAAGTAAAATCACTCTTTCGAGTCGCGACCCTCTACGCAGAGTCGTACCGTTCACTCAAATGGATTGCTCCTCTGGCGCCCTATGAGGGGCATGATCTTTCGTGACAACGAAGTCATGGAATGGTCGCGACAGGTGGGAGGTCCGACGTGAGCGATACCGATCAAGACCTCGGGTCCGAACCGGAATCCGACTGGGAAAAGGTCCAGGCGAGTCCGGAATTCACCGAGCTGCGACGACGGCTGCGGGTATTCGTTTTCCCGGTGTCGGCCCTGTTCCTCCTCTGGTATCTGCTGTACGTGCTCCTCGCCGACTACGCGACCGAGTTCATGAGCACCAAGCTCTTCGGCAACATCACCGTCGGCCTTGTCTTCGGCCTGCTGCAGTTCGTGTCCACCTTCGTGATCACCGGCCTTTATGTCCGGTACGCGAACCGGAAGCTCGATCCGCTCGCCGACAAGATCCGGCACGAGGTCGAAGGGACGGAGCGGTGAATACGCTGGCAGCGGGGGTACAGGGCAGCAATCCGGCGCTCAACATCACCATTTTCGCGATCTTCGTCGCGATCACGCTCGTGATCGTTTTCCGGGCGAGCCGGAATACGAAGACCGCGTCCGACTACTACGCCGCCGGGCGCGCGTTCACCGGCCCGCAGAACGGGATCGCGATCTCGGGCGACTACCTTTCCGCGGCGTCGTTCCTGGGTATCGCCGGTGCCATCGCGATCAACGGCTACGACGGTTTCCTCTACTCGATCGGCTTCCTCGTCGCGTGGCTGGTGGCATTGCTGCTGGTCGCGGAGCTGCTGCGCAACACCGGCAAATTCACCATGGGCGACGTGCTGGCGTTCCGGATGAAACAGCGCCCGGTCCGCGCGGCGGCCGCGATCTCCACACTCGCCGTCTCGTTCTTCTACCTGCTCGCGCAGATGGCGGGCGCGGGCGGCCTGGTGAACCTGCTGCTCGGCATCGAGGGGAACCTCGGCCAGGACCTGGTGATCGCCGTCGTCGGCGTGATCATGATCCTGTACGTGCTGATCGGCGGGATGAAGGGCACCACCTGGGTCCAGATCATCAAGGCCGTCCTGCTCATCGCGGGTACGTTCGCGATGACGTTGTGGGTGCTCGGGAAGTACGGCTTCAACCTCTCCAGCCTGTTCCAGGCCGCCGTCGACAAGGGCGGGCAGACCGGGGAAGCGCTGCTCGGCCCGGGCAAGCAGTACGGCAAGACCGGCACGACGAAGCTCGACTTCCTGTCGCTGGGCATCGCGCTGGTGCTCGGCACCGCGGGCCTGCCCCACGTGCTCATGCGCTTCTACACGGTGCCGACCGCGAAGGACGCCCGCCGTTCGGTGGTGTGGGCGATCGCGCTGATCGGCATCTTCTACCTGTTCACCCTGGTGCTCGGCTACGGCGCGGGCGCGCTCGTCGGCCCGGACGTGATCGCGAAGGCGCCGGGCACGACCAACTCGGCGGCACCGCTGCTGGCACTCGAACTCGGCGGTCCGATCCTGCTCGGCTTCATCGCGGCGGTGGCGTTCGCGACGATCCTCGCGGTGGTCGCGGGCCTGACGATCACGGCGTCGGCGTCGTTCGCGCACGACGTCTACGCCAACGTGATCAAGAAGGGCAAGACCGCCCCGGACAGCGAAGTCCGCGTCGCGCGGATCACCGCGCTGGTGATCGGGGCGGTCGCGATCGTCGGCGGCATTCTCGCGAAGAACCAGAACGTGGCGTTCCTCGTGGCGCTCGCGTTCGCGGTGGCGGCGTCGGCGAACCTGCCGACCATCCTGTACTCGCTGTTCTGGAAACGGTTCAACACCCAGGGCGCGCTGTGGAGCATCTACGGCGGTCTCGCGGTCTGCGTGCTGCTGATCGTGTTCTCACCGGCGGTCTCGGGCAAGCCCGTCGACCCGAAGACCGGCAAGAGCGCATCGATGATCCAGGGTGTCGACTTCCACTGGTTCCCGCTGGACAACCCCGGCATCGTCTCGATCCCGATCGCGTTCTTCCTCGGCTGGCTCGGCACGGTGCTGTCCAAGGAACACAACCAGAAGAAGTACGCCGAGATGGAGGTTCGTTCGCTCACCGGGGCCGGGGCGGAAAAGGCCGTCCGGCACTGAGTGCCTCTTCACGCGCGCGCAACGGGACGGGATGCGAGGATGGCAGGGTGGTGAGCCCTGCTGACATCCCGACCGTCGCCGTCCGTGATCTGCCGAAGGAGGGCGTCGCGCTGCTCGACGTCCGCGAGGACGACGAGTGGGCCGCCGGGCACGCCCCTGGCGCCAAGCACATCCCGATGGGCGAACTGCCCGCGCGCGTCGGCGAACTCGACGACCTGCCCGACGACCAGCCGGTCTACGTGATCTGCCGCAGCGGCGGCCGGTCCGCGCGCGCCGCCGCGTGGCTCAACGCGAGCGGCTGGGACGCGGTGAACGTCGCCGGCGGGATGGGCTCCTGGAAGCAGGAGGGGCGCCCGATGGTCGGCGACCATCCCGGCGTCGAGCCCGAAGTGCTGTAACCGTGCAGCCTGGCCACTACCCGCCGAGAGCGCCACTGCCGCCGGTGCGTCCCGCGCCGATGCGGCAGCCGGTGCGCCATCGCGTCCGCTGGGTCGCTTCGCCGCCTCCAGGCGCGCTGCCGCAGCGTGGCAAGCCCGTGGTCGAGCGCTACTCCGGTCCGCCGTCCTACCCGGTCCCGCCGAGGTGGGGTTTCCCGAATCTGGTCTGGCGCCGTCCGACCGCCGTCCCCGGGACGGCGTCCGGCGAGGTCACCGCGGGGGAGCGGCTGCTGGTGATCACGCGCAGCCTGCTGCCGGTGCTGTGGACCTTCGCCGCCCTGGCCGTCATCGCCTCGGCCGCGGAGATCTGGCGCTACGTCCTGCTCGTGCAGAGCCGCGACTCCGCGTTGTCGACGTCCGTGGTCTCGGTCTCCGACACCTTCGTGATCACCGCCGGCCTGCTCACCACGATTCTTTCGCTGCTGCCGTCCGGGCTCGCCGTGTGGTGGCTGCTCGTGGCAAGGCACGCCGCCGCGGACGTCTCCGGCGAGGCGCCGCCAAGGCGGCAACGGCATGTGCTGGCGTTCGTGCTGGTGCCGGTGGTGAACCTGGTCATGGCGCTGCCGGTGGTCGCCGAACTCGAACACGCCGTCCTGCGCCGGACCCGGGAAACCCGGCCGAAGCCGTCGCGGCTCGTGCTGGTCTGGTGGGGCGTCTGGGTGCTCAACTGGCTGCTGCTCACGCTGGTCATCGTCTGGCGGTTCCGTGACGGCGTCCAGGCGCTGGCCGACGGCGTCGTGCTGGTCGCGCTGACCGACCTGGCCGCGGCCGGGCTGGCGGTGGTGACCGCGCTGCTCGTGAAGCGCATGTCCGGGCTTCTCGCTCCCGTCGCGGAGAAGCGCCTTCGGCTGCTTCGCGTGCTGAAGGTGGATGGGGCTCCGGAGCCGGATCGGCGCGAACGTCCCGCTTCCTCCGTGCGCTGACCCTGCCGACCTCGTGAGTGGCAAGGACGGTTAGAACCGTCCTTGCCACTCACGAGGCTTTTCAGCGCGTGGTCACCCGGAGTGAGCGCAGGCCGCGGATCACGAACTCCGGCCGCCGCTCCGGGGTCTCGGCGAGCTCCAGTCCCGGCAGTTTCGAGGCAAGGGAGGTCAGCGCGGCCGCGATCTCCACCCGCGCGAGCGGGGCGCCGACGCAGTAGTGGATGCCCATGCCGAAGCCGAGGTGCGCGTTCGGCGTGCGGCCGATGTCGAGCGTGTCCGGCCGGTCGAACACCTTCGGGTCCCGCGCGGCGGCGCCGAGGAGGGCGCCGATCTTCTCGCCCTCGGCCACCCGGAACCCGGCGATCTCGACGTCGGTGGTCGCCGTCCGTTCGAAGAGCTGCAGCGGCGCGTCGAAGCGGATCAGCTCCTCGACGCACGGGTCCAGGAGTTCCGGGGAGGCCACCAGCCGTTCCCACTGGTCGCGGTGGGTCAGCAGCGCGTTGACGCCGTTCCCGATGACGTTCACGGTCGCCTCGTGCCCGGCCATCAGGAGCAGTACCGCGGTCGCGACCAGTTCGTCCTCGGTGAGCTCACTGCGCAGAAGGTCGCTGATGATGTCTTCGCCAGGGGAGTTCGCGCGCTGCTTCGCGACGTCACGCAGGTAGTCGACGAACTCCGCGGCCGCGGCTTCGGCGGCGTCGCGCTTCTCTTCGGCGAGTCCGTACTCGTACATCTTCACGATGTGGTTCGACCACGTGACCATGCTCGGCCCCTTTTCGACGGGGACGCCGAGCAGTTCCGCGATGACCGCGACCGGCAGCGGCTGCGCGAGGTGGGCCAGCAGATCGGCCGAGCCGGTTTCGGCGATCTCGGCGGCGAGACCGTCGACCATGCCGTCCGCGAGTTCGGCGACCATCGGCCGCAGCCGCTGGACGTGCCCGCGCCCGAACGCGCCCGCGATCACCCGCCGCAGCCGCGTGTGGGCGGGCGGCTCGTTCTCCAGCAGCGAGTTGCGGTGCAGGAGGTTGAACGACGCGAACCGCTCCACCGGCAGCGCGTCCTGCCAGATCCGGCCGAGCCCGCGGTGCCGCAGGACGGCGGCCGACGCCGCGTGCGACACCGCCACGGCGATGCCGAGGCCGTCGTGCCGGTGGACTTCGCCGCGTTCGCGGAGGTCGGCGAAGGACGGGTACGGATTCGCGAGGAAGGCCGGGTCGGCGAGGTCGAACACTCGCCGACTGTAACCCGCGCCGGGGCGGCCGCCCCGGCGCGGCAGGGAGCTACAGATGCAGCCAAAGCTTCAGGTGCAGGTGCAGCCCGTGGTGGTGATGCCCGTGGTGATGGCCGACGCACAGCAGCAGGCAATGTCGCGCCTGGTCGGCTCTGTCGGACTGCGGCGCGGCCGAAGCCGTGCCCACCGCGGGCCCGGCCAGCATCAGACCGAGTGCCACGGGCAACGCGGCCAGCGCGGCCCGGCGCTTCGAGGTGCTCATCTGTGATCCCTTCTCCGCACTACGGCGCCGGATGGCGCCGTGATCGAGTATTCGGTGCGGTGAGGGGAAAACGGCAGGCTGATCACCCGCGATTAGATCATCCGGATGATGACAACCGTTTTCAATCATGTTTCCGTGGTACCCGGATGGCCGCTGAAACCCGCCGATCCGGTCGATCCGGTGGCCCGCCGGGTGTCGTCCGTGCTGTCTTCGTCACCAACCCCGGGGGCCTTACGAGGCGTGCGTCTTCCCGCGATAGCGTTTCGAACCGAGCTTTGAGGAGGCTGACGTGGGCAAGAGTTCGCGCAAGAAGGGTCCCAAGACGACCTCGGACCGCAAGCCGAAGGTGCGCGACGTCTTCGTCGGCCAGCCCTTCGAGGGACTCGCGGCGGAGACCGAACTGATCGCGCTGCGCGAGTTCGTCCCGTCGGCGACGGCGGCGCTCACGCTGGGCTCCGGCGAGAAGGTCACCCTCGGCACGGTGCTGCCGATGGCGGCGGCCGCGTTCGTCCGGTCCGACGGCGAGCGCTACGTCGGGATGCAGGTGCAGACCCGGTCCTCCGACATCAGCCGCGACCTCGGCCGCGCGCTGCAGTGGGTGCTGGACGCCAAGGAGGGTGACGTGCTGTCCGTGCCGGACACCACGACGCCGCCCACCGCCGACGAGAAGGCCCGTCTGCAGGACCTGCTCGACGTGAACGCCGAACTCGACGTCACGCTCTACAACGACTTCGCCTGGTGGCTGCCCGAGGACGCCGACGCCAGCGGAGACGTCGCGCTGTCCCTCGAGCGCGCGAATGCGGCGATCATGCCGACCGAACGTCTCGGCGCGGGCGCGTACTGGGTGCTCGCCGGTGAGAAGGCGCACCTGCGCTGGGTCCGCCCGGAGCCGGAGAACCTGCTGCTGCAAGCGCTTGCGCGACTGTCGGCGGCCGGTGAGCTCGGCCTCGGCGATGGCTCACGCTACGCCGGTTCGTTCCGCGCGCACGGGCTGCTCGTCCCGGTGTGGGACCTCGACCCCGAGGCCCACGCCCGCGAGTGGGCCGACGCGAAGGACCAGCTCGGCGTCCGGCTCGAAGCGGCGCTGAAGTCCCTCGACACCGAGCCGCTCAACGCCGCCGAGCGCCGCTCGCGCGACGGCCTCATCGGCCGCCAGCTCACCATCCGCTGACCCCTCCCGCGCGTTTCGTCCGCTGAATGCGGTCTCCGCATCCAGAGGACGAAATGCGCGAGGATGGGCGCGTGATCCTCCATATCTGCGCCAAGGACGAGTGGGCGGCGGTGCCCGTAGGCGGCGTCTACACCGCCGCGTCGCTCGAATCCGACGGCTTCATCCACTGCTCCGACCCGGGAACCGCGCATATCCCGGCCAACGCCGTGTTCCCCGGCCGCACCGATCTGGTGCTGCTGGAGATCGACCCGGCGCTCGTCGGCGCGCCCGTCGTCTGGGAGGACGGGGACCCGCCGCATCCGGCCGGTATCCAGTTCCCCCACGTGTACGGGCCGATACCCCGTAACGCCGTGGTGGCCGTACACGAATTCCCTGTTCAGGGGGACGGTTCGTTCAGAATTCCCGAGTCCGTGTCGAAACGTTGAGGCAGGCAACTCCTCGGCGACGCGAGCGTCTCTCGAATTGATTCGCGGCAAGAGACAACCTGTGGGGGCGGTCATGCGTTTCGGGAGAGGTGAGCCAGGCAGACCTGGCCGGGTGAGCCCGGGAGGAGGCGATACGGTGACCGCTGCCGCGACGGTCATACCGGGGACGGACGTCTGGGAGGCAGGCGAGAGCCGGGCGAGTGGCGTGCCCGGTGAGCTCACCGACTTCGGCGACTTCGTCCGGGCCGGCCTTCCGGGGCTGCTGAGGTACGGGCACGCCCTCACCGGGAACCCGCACGACGCCGCCGACCTGGTCCAGACCGTGCTGGAGAAGATCGGCTCCCGCTGGTCGTACGTCCAGCACAAGACCGGCGACCCGATGGCCTACATCCGCCGCTCGATGGCCAACGCGCATATCAGCCGCTGGCGCCGCACCAAACGCGAGAGCCTCGTCGCCGACCTGCCGGACGTCCAGCCGTACAGTCCGGCCGACCCGTTCGAGCACGAGCCGCTGTGGCAGGCGTTACGCGCGTTGCCGCCGAGGCAACGCGCGGTGATGGTCCTGCGTTACTACGAAGGGCTGTCCGAGGCGGAGATCGCGGATTCGCTCGGTGTCAGCCAGGGCACCGTCAAAAGCCAGGCGAGCAAGGCGATCGCGTCACTGCGGAACAAGCTCGCGTTGTCCGAGCCCAAGGGCGAAGGGAGGGAAGCGGGATGAACATGTCCGAGGAGGACGTGCAGCAGAGGTTGCGTGACCTGTTCTCTGATGAGCGGTTGGCCGTGGGGTCCACGCTGAATCCCGAGACGATCGTCGCGGGCGCCCGGCGTCGCCGTCGCCGCCGTCAGCTGATGCAGACGACGAGCGGGATGGCCGCCGCGGTGGTCATGCTGGGCGGCGGGCTCACCGTCTTCACGATCCACGACAAGGACAACGGCGCCGCCTTCCCCGGCGGAGACCAGCTCACGATGGGCGCGGCGTCGTCGAGCCTGGCGCAGCCGGGGCCGGGAAGTTCGTCGCCGCCGGCCTCCGCGCCGGTGGAACCACCGCACCAGACGACCGTGCCACCGCAGTCGACCGCCTCCGGTGGGCCGGCCAAACCGCCGAAGAGCACTCCCGCCACGAAGCCGCCCACGCAGGGCAAGGTGACGTCGGGTCCGCTGCTGACCGCCGCCGGCTTCGGCAAGCTCCGGCTCGGGATGAGCGAATCCGAGGCGGAGGCCACCGCCGGTCCGCTGCGGGCGAAAGAGGTCCGGGGCACCTGCACGTACGGCCGCGCGGAGGGGGCCGCCGTTCCGGGGCCGACGTCGGTGTCGCTGACCGAGAGCGACGGGATCACCGTCATCAACCCGGCGGGCACGGTGCACACCCCGGAGGGGATCGGCGTCGGTTCGACCGAGGCGGACATCCTCGCCGCCTATCCCGGCAGCACCAAGGACGGCGGTGCGTATGTCGCTCCGGTCAGCGCGGTGAGCGCGTACCGGATCTCCGTGGCCGACGACGGATCGGCCGTCGGCATCCTGCTGACCAGCATCAACCAGAGCTGTCAGTTCAGCTGACGAACGAAGAAAACCCGGGCTTCTCCAAGGGGGAGAGCCCGGGTTTTCCCGTGGTGGGAGCGTTGGTCAGTGTCTGTTGGTGAACCCGCGTCCGCGATCGACGTCGGCAGGACGCTGCCTGGTCATTCATCTCACGACGGTGGATACGGCGTCCTGCCACCGCGATAGCGGGGCCTTCGGCCGGGGCGGGTTCACGCGTTTCGTCGCTTTTCCGGGTACATCTTCAGCTCCGCCAACAGGCTCAGAGCGCGCCGCCCGCGACCGGGGGCATCCCCGAGTCGGCGCCGCCGTCACCGACGGACTCGCGGTGCAGGTGGTTCTCCACCTCGAACAGGTTGCCGTCGGCACGTTTGACGATGTTGAGCAGGGTGGACATCTGGGAGATCTCCTCGACCTGCTCCTTGAGGAACCACTGCGTGAACTGCTCGCCGATGTAGTCCTCTTCGGCGCGCGCGGCCTTGGCCAGCTGCTGGATGTCGGTCGCGACGTCCTTCTCCTGCTGCAGCGCGAGCTCGATGAGCTCACGGACGTCGGAGAAGTCGTTGCGCACGTCGCCGGTGCCGGGGATCTCCACGTGGTGGTCGGTGTCCAGCATGTACTGGACGAGCGCCATCGCGTGGTTCCGCTCCTCGACGGACTGCTTGTAGAAGTGCTTCGCGAGCTGCGGCAGGTCCTCGGCGTCGAACCAGACCGCCAGCGCGATGTACTGCTGGGAGGCGTTGAACTCGTTGTGGATCTGCGCCTGCAGCAGTTCATAGAACTTCGAGCGCGGTTGCTTCTTCTTGGTGAGGGCCATGTATTCGACGATACGCCCGTCGCTATTCGATTTCCACTTTTCCCTGGTGATCTACCCCCTATTAGGTTACCATTACCGATAATAGGTTCTCCTCAATTAAGTAAGCCTTCCCTAAATCAATGGAAATCAATTAGGGAAGGCTTACTTAATTTCTGTTTCAGATGCTTTCGCGGCGGATCGGGCACGACATGCAGCGCGGGCCGCCGCGGCCGGAGCCCAGCTCGGAACCGGTGATGGCGAGTACCTCGATACCGGCCTCCGCCAAGCGCGCGTTGGTTTCCACATTACGTTCGTACCCGACGACCACGCCGGGCGCGAGGGCGAGCGTGTTGTTCCCGTCGTCCCATTGCTCGCGTTCGGCGGTGACCGGATCGAGTCCGGTGTCGATGACCCGGAGCCGGTCGATTCCCATCGCTTCGGCGGCCGCGGTGAGGAATGGGGCCGGGCCTTCCACCTTCACGGAACCGTCGTCGGTCGGCCGCATGGTGAAAGCGGTCAAGGAATCACGGGAAAGCGGATACATGACGACGGCGTCGGCCGCGACCATCGTGCACACGGTGTCGAGATGCATGGTCGCGCGGGTCTGCTGGATCGGGACGGCGAGCACGGTGTGCGCGATCCCGTCGGCGAACACCGACCGGGCGAGGGATTCCGCGCCTGCCGCGGTCGTCCGCTCGCCGACGCCGATGGCGAGGACACCCGGCGAGAGCAGCATGACGTCGCCGCCCTCGATCGGCGCCGAATGCGCGCCGTACGCGCGGGCGGCGTGACGGAACCACGGGTGGTAGGCGTAGATGAGGTCCAGCACCGCGGTCTCGCGGACGCGCGCGGGCATGGTGAGCGAGGAGACCGCCACCCGGTCGCCGATCCACGCCGACGAGTCACGGGTGAACAGCAGGTTCGGCAGCGGATCGACGGCGAAGTCGTTCGGATGGTTCATCAGCCGGACCAATGAGGCGCCCTCGGCGGCGGGCAGTTCCTCGAAGGTCATGCCCGCCATCAGGACCTCGGCCAGCGTCGCCGGAGCCACGCTCGACAGATGGGACCGGAGCGAATCGGCGAGGTCGGGGCCGAGCCGCCGCTCGTCGACGGCCGCGTGCACGCCCGCAGCGTGGGCGCGGGTGTCCGAGAGCGCCGTGCGCAGCGCGTCGGCCAGCAGCAGCACCTCGACACCGCGGCCGCGCAGCACCTCGGCGAACGCGTCGTGCTCCTCCTGCGCGCGGTCCACCCACGGGATGGAATCGAACAGGAGCTGGTCGTTGTTGCGAGGCGTGAGCCTTTTGAGCTCGTTGCCGGGCCTGTGCAGCAGCACCGCACGCAGGGGGCCGACTTCGCTGTCAACTCGGGGTGGAGTCGTCTCGTCAATCACTGCTTCACACTAGCTAGGGGAGCCAGGAAACTCGCCCTTTGAGCAGCGCGTATCCGACGAAGGAAACGAAATCCAGCGCGGTGTGCGCGGCGATCAGCGGCCACAGCCGGTTCGTCTTCTGCCACAGCCTGCCGAACACCAGGCCCATCACGACGTTGCCGACGAAACCGCCGAAACCCTGATACAGGTGATAAGACCCGCGAAGCACCGAAGACGCGACCAGCGAGGTGTTCTCGCGCCAGCCGAGCTGCCGCAGCCGGGTCAGCAGGTACGCGACGACGAGCACCTCTTCGGCGAACGCGTTCCCGAAGGCCGAAAGCGTCAGCGTGATCGGCCGCCACCACGTCTCGCCCAAAGTGGACGGTTGCACCGACAGGCTGAACCCGAGGCCGTAGGAGAGGAAGTACAGCCCCAGCCCCGGGATCCCGATCACCGCGGCGAGCAGGAGCCCGTGGACGACGTCGCGGCCGGGCCGCCGCCTGTCGAGCCCGATCTCCGCCAGCTTCATCCCGCCGCGCCACAACAGGTACAGCCCGAGCGCGCCCCAGCCGACCAGCTGGCCGGCGCTCAGGAGCTGTTTGAGCAGGTCGACCAGGCTCAGGGTCGCCTGTGGAACGTTCAGCTGGGCCTGTTGCTGAGCCAGCGGCACCGGCTGCAGCAGCGAGTCCACAAGGGACAGCAGGCTGCGCAGCCCGGACAGGCCGAGTGTGATGCCGAAGACGACGACCAGTTCGATGACGATCGCGCGGCGGCGCGCCGGATCTTCCACGAATTCCGGCAGCGCCGGGCGTTCGGGACGCAGCCAGCTCATCGGCCGCACGCTACCTTGTGGCTTTCCGGGGGCTGAAGGACGCTTTCACCTCATGTCACGCGGTGCAGGGCGCTTTCACCGCGTCGCACGCGGGCATGGTTCCCTTCAGCCCCTGCCCGGTGATCGTCGGCGAGCTACCTTCGAGTCATGCCAAGGAGTATCGCGACCAACGAAACCGTCGACCGGGCCGCGCTCGTCGACTTCCTGTCCACCCGTCACCGCGCCATCCTGATGACCACCAAGGCCGACGGCGGACCCCAGCTCTCCCCGGTGACCTGCGGGGTCGACGCGGAAGGCCGCTTGGTCATCTCCACGTATCCGAAGCGCGCGAAGGTGGTCAACATCCGGCGCGAGCCGAAGGTGTCCGCCTGTGTCCTTTCCGACGAGTGGAACGACCGGTGGGTCCAGCTGAACGGCACCGCCGAGGTACTCGACCTCCCCGACTCGGTCGAGCCGCTGGTCGACTACTTCCGCGCCATCTCCGGTGAGCATCCCGACTGGGACGAATACCGCGAAGCGATGGTGAAGCAGGGCAAGAGCATCATCCGCGTCACCATCGACTCGTGGGGCCCGATCGCCAAGGGCGGCTTCCCGGCGGAACTCGCCTAACCCTGCGGAAAGTACGGGCAGCCGACCAGGCGGCGGATCTCCCCGCTCAACTGCTGCGGCCCTTCGACCGGCCGTGAGAACGCGAGCCGGACGTCGTGGTCGCCGGAGTCGGCCTCGACGCGCAGCCGCAGCCCGTAGCGATCCAGTCCGAGCGGCCTGATCCAGCCGCCGCGCAGTTCGGCGGGCACGTGCTTGGCGAGCTGCTGGACGACGTCGGCGTGGTCGGTCTCCAGATGCCGTAGCCACGCGGCCTCGTAGTCGTGGAAGGGATCCGGCGGCGCGGCGCTGAACATATGCGGCCGGAGCGAGTGCGTGCCCTCGGCGTCGGCGAGCACCAGCGACGCCGGGGTCAGCCGCAGCAGCGTCAGGCCGTGCCCGACGTCCAGCAGCCGCTCGTCCGGCCGGGTTTCGGCGATGGAGACCGCGCGGGCCCGTGCCGAAACCTCGGAAAGCGGCCGGAGCCAGCCCGTGATCCACAGCAGCCCGCGGATGGGTTCCCGCAGGTCGACCGGCGCTTGATCGGTCAGTTCGACCATCACCGCGAGCTCGCCGCGCTGTGCCTCGTGCGCGCGTTTCACCAGGTGGTGCTCGTCCGGCAGCAGGATGCTGACGCTGCCGCTCGTGTGCACGTGGTGCAGCTCCGGAATGACCCGGCCGCATTGTCCTGGCAGGTCGCGCTGCTCGGCGGTCGGCATCAGCGTCGCCGGCCCGTTGCGGGTGGCGATCGTCTTCGCGCGTTCCGCGGGGTTCGGCGCCGGCGGGCGGCGGATGGGCGTCGTCGGTGTGGTCACGGCTCACCTCCTAGTTAGGTGAGCCTAACCTGATCTGGCTGCCGAGTGGAAGTAGCGTGGATCACGTCTCACCGCGTACCTATACGTTCACCTGGTGGAAGACCACAGAATCCGGGTGCTCGAACCACCCGAAGGGATTCCGGCGAAGAACATGCCGGTCCTGGTACCCCTTCTCGATCGCAACACCGTGACCGTCGGGACGACCGCCATCGCGACCGGTCTGCTCGTGGTGCTGGGTGTCGTGATCGCGGTCTCCGGGGGCTACGGGATCGCCGTGCCTTCGGCCCTCCTTGTCTTCATGACACCGGTTTCGCTCATCTTCGGCTTCTCCGCCGTTGCCGGATCGTCGTCGATGCGGAAGCTCATCGGCAAGCCGTTCCGCCTGGTGAACGGCCTGGACGGCGCCCTCGTCGCCGGTTCGCGGGTGAGCGTTCCCCTGGACGGGCGGTGGCTCGTCGTGCGGTTCCCCGCCCCGCTGCGCACGCAACTGGCGGCCCAGCGACGGCTCTGGGTGCTCGGGCGGTTCGTCGTGCTGCCCGGTGTCGTCGTCCCGCGTCGCGGCACTTTCCGCGACAAGCCGGTGAAGGGCTCGGTCCCGTTCGCCTTCGAACTGGTGTCGCCGGGCCGGATGCTCGCGACGCAGCGGCGGCTGCTGTCGGCGTACTACCTCCTCGGCGTGGCGATCCTGCTCGTCGCGAGCGCGTTCGGGTTCTGGACGTCGGCGGACTTTCCGCAGCGGGACAGCATCGTGGTCGGGGCCACGCGGGCGCTCGGTTACGGCTGCGCGGCAGGCGCCGTCGGGTACGTGATCGTCGCCTCGCTGCTGCTCAGGAAGCTGCCCGAACCGCGGTGGACCGAACTCGCCGTCGTGTCCGGGCCTGCGTCGGTCAACTTCTTCGGCATGGTCACGGTGAAAGGCCGGACGGTGTTGCCCGACGGCCGCGAGGTCACCGTGCAGGCGGGCGGTTCGGATCCGTCGCTGGCCGCGAACATCGCCGCCACCGGGCGGCTGTGGGTGCTCGGCGTGCCCGTGGCCGGGAAGACGGCGAAGGCCGGAGTGCCCGGCCACGCGGTTTTCGGACCGGTCCGATTCGGCCGGTGATGTCAGCCGAGGGAGCGCCGCGTCGCCTCCTCGGTCTCCACGACACCTCGCCGGATCCCTTCCAGTTGTTCGCTCAGTTCGCCGATGGTCGTGGTGTCGAGCAGTGAATCGCCGGTGGCGGCCGACAATTCGGCCGCCCTGGCGACCAGTCCGTCGAGGCCGAGCGCGCCGGATCGCAGCTGTGCCAGCAGTTTTCGCTGCGCACTCGACAGCCGCGCGTGCACGTCTTCCTGTGCCTGCACCGATTCGAGCGACTGGATCAGGTCACCGCGGATATCGTCGTCGGCGGTCTTCAACTCCTTGCGCAGCCGGGCCTTCTCGGCCGACACCGCGACCGGGTCCACGCGCGCCAGCGCCTTCCCGGTGGCGGACGTGCGGGCGGCCAGCCGCCGGAGGGTGTCGACGGTTTCCCGCACCACCGGCTCCATGTCCGCCACCCGGTCGGCGAGCGGTCCGGTGTCGAGCGACGCGGAAATCGACCCGAAACCGTCGGCCGCGGCTTCCGCTCGCCGCACCCAGCCCGCCTCGGGAGAGCCGGGCTCGACGTCGGGAAGTGGCCGTTCTTCGGGCTCCGGCAACGGTTTCGGTCGCGTGGCGGCGGCGACCCCGGCGCGGGCGGCGAGTACGGTCACGCCGACGCCGAGCGCGGCGAGCACCGGCAGTTGCACCGCCCAGGCCGCCCCCGCCGACGTCGCCGCGAGGAGCAGTCCCCACGGTTCGGCTAGCTCACGGACGAAGCGCATATCCGAGGATCTCAGAAATTCGAGATCACGGCGGTGAAGACCTGGTCGATCGAGTCCGGTTTGGACGAGTCGTACCCGACGCCCTGGGTGGTCTCGGCGATCTCCTTGAGCACGTTCAGATCCGCGTCCGAGCCGTAGGCGATGGTGAACAGCCGCACCGCCTCGCCACCGCCCTCGGTCCGCAACCGCCCGACGAGGTTCGGCAGATCGATCCCGCCCGGATCCTCGTTCCGGCCGTCGGTGAGCACGACGACCGCGTTGATCGCGTTCGGGTCCAGCCGCTGCTTCATGAATTCGTAGGCCGCGAGCGACGAGTCGTAGAGCCCCGTCCCGTTCTGCGGGGTCAGCCCGTTCAGCCGCGACGCCAGCTCCTGCCTGCCCGGCTCGCCGCCGATCGGCGACACCGGCCTGAGTTCGACGTAGTCCTTGTCGCCGTCCAGCTTCGTCGAGAACATCCACAGCCCGACCTTGTCGGCGTCGCCGAACTGCGGCAGCGACGCCACGGCTGCCTGTTTCGCGAGATCCATCTTGTTCTTCCCGGTCCCGCTGACGCCGTCGCCCATCGAGCCGGAGACGTCGACGACCAGCAGCACGTTCGCCTTCTTCCGCAGGTCCTTCCACGACTTCAGCACCTCGGTCAGCACCGGCGGGCTCGGCGGGCGGATCAGGTTGAGCTTCGAATCCGGCTCGGCGCCGTTCTCCTTCGTGGTCTGAGACCCCGGTTTTCCGTCGAACGTGCGGAAACCGATGTCGCTGAACTTCTGCTGCGCCTCGGCGCCGCGCAGATGCGCGAGGAAATCCGCCGCGACCTGCTTGTGGATGTCGTCGGCCCAGTTCAGCACGGTGAACGGGTGGTCGGAGTTGAGCGTGCCGTCGTTCGGGTAGATCCCGACCAGGGGCACCTTCGGCGGCGCGTGCTGACCGCGTTTCGCCGGATCGTTCGTGGGATTGCCCTGGTTGTAGCCGACGAGCGAGTTCTCCTCGACCGTCACCGCCGAGATGTAGGACATCGCGGCGCCGCGGTCGTCGGCCTTCTGCAGGTTCGTCAGGAAGGTCAGCGTGTTGTCGCCGTAGTGGACGATGGCCTGCTCGACGTTCTGCACGAACGTCCGCGCTTCGGGTTTCGCGAGCGCGTTCGCGGTGAGGTCCGAAGAGGTGCCCGTCGCCGCGTAATAGGCGCCGATGGTGGCGTTCAGGCCGGAGGTCGAGATGTTCGGATTCGTCTTGCCCAGCCGGAACTTCCCCCATTCCGGATGGCCGTACTTCGCCCAGCCCTGCGGATCGGTGGCCAGCGCGGCGAGATCCTTCCAGCCGATGCCCTTGCCGGGCCAGCCGAGCGCTTCGGCCATCGGCTTCGGCATCGCGACGACCAGCGGCGCGTTCGCGACCGATTCCGGCTCGCCCTCGGGTACCAGCGCGGGGTGGTCGGAGCCGGTGAGGTTCTGGCGCAAGAGGTTCACCCAGCCGGACGCGGCGGGCGTCCAGACGTCGGGGCGCGGGCCGTCCACCGCCTCGTTCCAGCCGCGGGACAGCGCCTGCATCGCGGTGCCGGACGATTTCGACTGCACGAGCACGTCGACGCAGCGCCCGGCCACCGTGCGGCCGCTGTATCCCTTGGCGATCTCGGCGACCACGCCCGCCTTCTCCGGCGAAGACGACACCTGCAGCTTGACCGCGTCGCCCGTCGTGCACTTCGCTTCCACGGCCTCCTCGCCGGAGTCGCTCGTGAGCGCGCGCAAGCCGATGATCAGACCGATGGCGACCACCGCCGCGGCCACGAACGCCAGGACCTTGCGGCCGCCGCGGGACTGCCCTGGATTCACGACCATGGAGAACCTCCCGGTGAGAAACACCGATTATCCGGAGGTTTCGCCTTGCCAGGCTTGGCGTTGCCGAACCGTTGCGGCCATGGCGGTACTTATCCCGCCATGGCCGCAACGGGGGAATTCAGGCGCCGGGACCGCGGCCGGACCACGTCCACGCGTAGCCGTGATCCTCCGAAGCGTCGGCCGCCTCGCCGAGATCCAGCGGCGCGAACGTGTCCACCATGACCGCGGTCTCGTCGAAGAACTGCGCCCCGATCGACGCCTCGGCCGCGCCGGGCTGCGGCCCGTGCGTGAAACCGGACGGGTGCAGCGAGAGCGAGCCGACCTCGATCCCGGAACCCTTGCGCGCCTCGTAGTTCCCGCGGACGTAGAACATCAGCTCGTCCGAGTCGACGTTCGCGTGGTTGTACGGCACCGGGATCGACTCGGGGTGGTAGTCGACCTTGCGCGGGCAGAACGAGCAGACCACGAAGTTCGGGCCCTCGAACGTCTGGTGCACGGGCGGCGGCTGGTGCACGCGGCCGGTGATGGGCTCGAAATCGTCGATGTTGAACACCCACGGGTACAGGCAGCCGTCCCAGCCGACGACGTCGAACGGGTGGGTCGCGTAGGTGTAGCGCGTCAGCCCCGCGCGATGCCGTACGAGGACCTCGACGTCGGTGCCGTCGACGACCAGCGGCTCCGACGGCCCGCGGATGTCGCGTTCGCAGTACGGCGAGTGCTCCAGGAACTGGCCCTTCGCCGACAGGTACCGCTTCGGCGGGCCGATGTGACCGCGCGCCTCGATGGTCAGCAGCTTGACGCCGTCGTCGTGCGGGAGCACGCGGTAGGTGCACGACGTCGGGATGACGAGGTAGTCGCCGTCGCCGACCTCCAGCGAGCCGTAGATCGTCTCCACGGTCGCGCTTCCGCCCTGGACGTAGAACAGCTCGTCGCCGGCCGCGTTGCGGTACAGCGGAGAGGGCTTGGTCGCGTGGACGAAGCCGATGGTGACGTCGGCGTTGCCGAACAGCCGCCGCCGGTCGGTCACCGCGTCGGCGTCGCCGAATTTGAGGTCGTGGGTTTTGAAGGCGCGGGGTTTGAGCGGGTGGTTCGGGGTGATCGGGCCGCGCTCGTCCTCGATCGCGACGGCGTCGACGATCGCGGTGGGCAGGCCGCGGTGGTAGAGCAGCGCCGAGTCCGCCGAGAAGCCCTCGACACCCATCAGTTCCTCGGCGTACAGGCCCCCGTCGGGCTTGCGGAACGCCGTGTGGCGCTTGTGCGGGATCTCGCCTACCTGCCGGTAGTAAGGCATCGGAATCTCCCCGGAACGTGTCCGTTGTGCGAACGATTTTGTCCTGATGTCGTACGCTACTAGCGTGTCAGTCGTGTCAAGCGCTGTGGAACTCACGCCACCCGGCCCCCGAGGAATCCCTCCCCTGTTCGCGCGGCTCGTCGACGACTCGGCGTTGTTCCCGCCCGGCGAGGCGTCCATGCCCGAAGCGCTGCGTGCGCACTTCGCGTCGAGGGCCGGTGAGCACTCCGGCGTCCTCGGTGTGTTCCTGTGCCAGGCGTCGAGGCTGCCCGAGCTCATCACCGAACTCATCAAGATCAAACCCAAGGAACCGCTGCCGCTGTCGCTGATCATCGACACCGGCCTCGGCGGGGTCCCGAAGGCGATCTCGATCGTCGAATCGCGCAGCGAGATCCTCAGCCTGCGCATGGTGGAGATGCCGGCGCCGTCCGACGTCGACGAGGTCTGGCTGGAGCGGGTCTCCGAGTTCGTGCCCGAGGACGTCATCCGCGTGGTCGAGCCGCGGCGCGGCGTCGGCTGGCTGGACGGCGTGCGGAAGGTGATCGAGCACGGCAGCTGGCCGAAGATCCGCTGCGGCGGCAAGGCGGGCGAGAACTTCCCCAGCGTGGACGAGGTCGCCGACTTCCTCGCCGTGGTCAGCGGCTCGACGGGCGCCTCGTTCAAGGCGACGAACAGCCTGCACCGCGCCGTCCGGCACACCGAGGAGTCGAGCGGTTTCACCCACCACGGGTTCCTGAACCTGATCGTGGCCTCCGCGCGCTGCCTTTCGGGCGGCGACGTGCGCGCCGCCCTCGAATCGACCGACGGCGCCGCGCTGGCCGCCGAGGCCAAGGGGATGTCGGACGAGGCGGCGAAGGCCGTTCGCGGGCTCTTCGCGTCGTACGCGGCGGCCTCGTTCGACGAGCCGGTCGCCGACCTCGGGGAACTCGGGCTCTTGTGACTCGTGAAGGGTCGCTGACCCTGGACAGAGGGCTCGCACTGCTCCAAGCGGTCGCGGACGCCGGTGGCGAGGCGGCGACGATCTCCGAACTCGCCGTCGCCATCGGCGCGAGCCGGGCCGCCGTCTACCGGCTGCTCGTCCCGCTGTCCGAACGCGGCCTGGTATGGCGCGACGGCAACAAGGTGCGGCTGGGAGTCGGCCTGCTCCGGCTCGCCGGGCAGGTCCTCCCGCAGCTGCGCGAGGCCGCGCGGCCGGTGCTGCGCGAGCTGGCGGAGAAGGTCGGCGCGACGGCGCATCTGTCGGTCGCGCAGGGGGATCAGGCGCAGGCCGTCGCGGTCGTCGAACCGTCGTGGACGAGCTTCCACGTCGCCTACCGCGTCGGCACCAGGCATCCGCTGTCCGCCGGTGCGGCGGGCAAGGCGATGACGCTGCGCCCCGGCGGCGGCGAAGGCTGGGTCACCTCGTCGGGCGAGCTGGAGGCGGGCGCCTCCGGGGTCGCCGCACCCGTACGCGGAGTGCCGGGATTGAAGGCCAGCGTCGGCGTCGTGTCCCTCGAACCGCTGGACGCGTCCGTGGTGGGCCCGGCGGTCGTGGCGGCCGCCGTCCGGCTGGCCGAGGTGCTGAAACAGCCCGAGTAGCGCTTCAGTGTCATTGGGGGAACCCGCGTCCGCGATCGACGTCGGCAGGGCGCTGCCTGGCCATCTCAGCTCCGCCAACAGGATTCAGCGGTGGCTGAGCAGCGGGCGCACCATGGTCGCCAGCAGCGTGAGGTCGACCGCGAACAGCAGCCGCTCGAACAGGCCGAGCGTGACCTCCTGGTGCGACGGGCCGGTGAGCATCGTCCAGACGAATCCGCCGAGCACGATCACCACCGCGGCGAAACTGGCCACCGAAAGCCGCCGGATCGTCGTGCGGCGCGGCTCCCACGGGCAGCGCGCGCGGCCGGGACGGGTCAGCACCCAGGCGGCGGCGGGAAGCGCGAGGAAGGCCGCCAGCGCGGCGTAGTTGTGGATCTGGCCCGCCAGCGACCGGGCCTGGCCCTCGGGGTCGACGGGGACGAGCGCGAGGACGAACAGCCCGGCGCACCACACGCCGAGCAGGGCGAGAACGGCTTCGTACCCCTTGCGGTGCGCCTTCGCGATCCCGCCGAGCAGGGCGAGCGAACCGAACCCCAGCGCCAGGCACATCGCGCCGAACAGCGGGGCCGCCGTCGAACCGGGCGAGAGGTAGCCATAGACGTACTCGGACAGCGTCTGCCAGATCGGGCTGACCTGGCTGGACAGCCTCAAGTGCAGGTCGATCGAGATCGCGACGGCGACGGCCATGCCGACCACCGCGAGCCTGCCGTGCACAGGGGAGACGGCAAGCGTCTTCGGCGAGGTCACGACCGGTTTCTCCAGGCACGTCGGGGCGGGTGTTCACCTTTTCGTTCCCGAAAGGTTACCCGGTGAACCTGTGAAGACCCCGTGCGGTCAGAACGCGAGCTGGGCCAGCGCGAACAGGGAGAACCCGGCGAAGACGAAACCGGCCACACGCTGGATGAGCTTGGGGCGGATCCGGCTGCGGACCTTCGCGCCGATGAAGACGGCAAGACCGGCGACGGCGACCAGCGCGACGAAGGAGCCGAGACCGACCGCGAACGGGTTGCCGAAGCGGGCCGTGAGGCTGGCCGTCGCGAGCTGGGACGCGTCGCCCCACTCGGCGGCGAACAGCACGCCGAACGACGTCAACGCGGAGCGGAGGAAGGTCGCGGGGCCGGGGCCGGAACGCGAGGCGTCCTCTCCGCCGTCCTTGGCGGGGCTGAACCCTTCGCGAAGAAGCATGTACGCGCCGACACCGAACATTCCGGCGACGATCGCGGTCACCAGCGCCTCCGGCAGCAAAGTGAGCACACTTCCGAACGTGGCGGCGATCGCGGATTGCACGGCGAATGCGGCGGTGACCCCGACGAATACCGGCCATGCGCGGAAACGAGTGGTGAGAACCAAAGTGGCCACGAGGGTCTTGTCCGGCAGTTCCACGGCGAGTACCAGGCCGAACGCGCTGATCAGCGCCAACATCGAGCTACCCATGATGGTTCTTCACCCCTTTCACTGCAACGATAAAGGGGCGATTCAGAGAAGGGCAAGCTGATGGCTTTTCCGAATCGGACGGCATGTGCGGGCGAATTGTATTCCTTGGCCGAGCGGAATTGAGTTTTCGGCGAACCGAATTCTTTTTTCAGGCTTCACTGGTAGCGTCCGGCGCATGGACGAGAGAGCGCGGATCGAAGACGTGTGCAGGCGCCTGCAGGACCACTACGTGTTCCCCGACGTCGCCGAGAAGCTGACGGTGTTCCTACGGGCGAGGCTGAGTGACGGCGCGTACGCGGGGCTCGACGATCAGGCGTTCGCCGTCGTGGTCACCGAAGACCTGCAGTCGGTGAACGGGGACAAGCATCTGCGGCTGCGGCACCACGCCGACCCGCTGCCAGAGGTGGACGGGGAGTCGTTCGATCCCGAGGAGTTCCGGCGTGAGGCGGAGCTGAACTGCCACGGCATCGCGTCGGCGCGGCGGCTGGCCGGGAACGTCGGCTACCTGGAGACCAAACTGTTCTACGGGCCGGACATCGCCGGCGAGGCCCTGTCGGCGGCAATGACGCTGCTCGCGACCACCGACGCGCTGCTCGTCGACGTCCGGGAGAACCGGGGCGGCGACCCGTCCGCGGTCGCGCTGCTGATCAGCTATCTGGTCGACGAGCCGACGCATTTCAACAGCATCTATCTGCGCGACGGCGACGTGACCAACCAGTTCTGGACGCAGCCGTACGTGCCGGGCCGCAAATTCGGCGCGGACAAGCCGGTGTGGGTGCTGACCGGGCCGACGACGTTCTCCGGCGCCGAGGACCTGAGCTACTCGCTGCAGCAACTGGGGCGGGCGAAGACGGTGGGCGCGGTCACCGGCGGTGGGGCGAATCCGCGGAAGCAGTACAAAGTGGACACCCATCTGGATGTCACCGTCCCGGGTGGGCGGGCCGTGAACCCGGTCACGGGGACCAACTGGGAAGGCGTCGGCGTCCAGCCCGATATCGCCGTCGCGGTCGAGGACGCTTTCGACACGGCGTACGCGTTGGCGCTGGCCCACGTGCTGACGCTGGGGGACACAGGGGTGCGGCGGCAGGTCGCCGACGAGGCGAGGCTCACGCTCGCGGGCCTCGGCTGACCCGGTCGCGGGACCTACGTCCCGGCGAGATCGGGACCACTTGAACTGGCGGGCTCATCGGGCGTTGAGCAGGCTTGAGGCGTGGAGGTTCTCGATCTCGCTCGGTGGCAGTTCGGCATAACCACCGTCTATCACTTCCTGATGGTCCCGCTGACCATCGGGCTTTCGGTCCTGGTCGCCGGGATGCAGACGGCGTGGGTCCGCACGGGTGATCAGCGGTACCTGAAGATGACCAAGTTCTGGGGGAAACTCCTGCTGGTCAACTTCGCGATGGGTGTGGTCACCGGCATCGTGCAGGAGTTCCAGTTCGGGATGAACTGGAGCGCGTACTCGCGGTTCGTCGGCGACGTGTTCGGCGCGCCGCTGGCGATGGAAGGGCTCGTCGCGTTCTTCGTCGAGTCGACCTTCCTGGGGCTGTGGATCTTCGGCTGGGACAAGCTGCCGAAGAAGGTCCACCTGGCGTGCGCGTGGGCGTACTCGCTGGCGACCGTGGCGTCCGCGTATTTCATCCTGGCGGCGAACTCGTGGATGCAGCATCCGGTCGGGGTCGAGTTCGTCGACGGGAAGCCGACGATGAACTCGATCTGGGCGGTGCTGACGAACAACACCGCGCTGGCCGCGATCCCGCACACACTCGCGGGTGCCTTCTCGGTGGCGGCGGCGTTCCTGGTCGGCGTGGCCGGCTGGCAGCTGTGGCGCAAACGTTCGGAGGACGACGAGCACCGCGCGGTGTGGCGTTCGTCGTTGCGTCTCGGCGGCTGGACCGGTGTGGTGGCGTTCGCGGTGCTGGCGATCACCGGCGACTTCCAGGGCAAGCTGATGTTCGAGCAGCAGCCGATGAAGATGGCGTCGGCGGAAGCGTTGTGCCATACGGAGAAACCGGCGAGCTTCTCGATCCTCGCGATCGGCGACGTGCGGAACGCGAACTGCGAGGATGTCAAGACGTTCAGCGTTCCCGCGTTGCTCTCGTTCTTGGCGCACAACGACTTCTCGACCGAGGTCAAGGGTGTCGAGAACCTGGTGACCGAGTACCAGGCGAAGTACGGCACGAACTACCCGGACGACCCGCAGCTCGGCTCGCTCGCGGGCAAGCCGATCGACTACGTGCCCAGCCTGCCGGTGACCTACTGGGGCTTCCGCGCGATGATCGGCTTCGGCGCGATCTCGGCCGGGATCGGGTTGCTCGCGCTGTGGCTGACGCGGCGCGGACGGATCCCCGGGCAACGCTGGTTCCCGTGGCTCGTGCTCGGCGGGATCGCGACGCCGTTCATCGGCAACAGCGCCGGCTGGATCTTCACCGAGATGGGTCGTCAGCCGTTCGTGGTGGTGCCGAACCCGACCGGCGTCGACGGGGTGTGGATGTTCACGGCGCAGGCCGTCTCGAAGTTGTCCACAGGCGAGGTGTGGACCTCACTGATCGCCCTGACGACCGTCTACGCGGTGCTCGGCGTCGTCGAGGTCTACCTGATGCGCAAGTACGTCCGCGGCGGCGTCGACGCCGTCATGCCACCCAAGAAACCGGCCACGACCAGCAAGAACAGCGACTCGGAAGGCGGTGACGGCGATGACGACGCGCTGGCCTTCGCCTACTGATCGCCTCTTGACCTCACGTACCCAGCCCCCCGCCCTTCCCGGGGGACGGCCCCGCACCCAGCGTATCGGGGGTATCGCTCAGGCGGGTTACCCACAGCCGATCTGTGGACAACTTGAGCGGTTGTGGACAACTCAGGGCGACCGGGGGTGGAGGGGACTGTTTGGGCGGTCTCAAGCGGTAGGGGCGGGTTGCGAAAGCCACTTTCGCAACGCTCAAGGT
>NZ_JBHXIB010000001.1:503600-551662 GCF_042723975.1 Amycolatopsis sp. NPDC058340
CCTTGTGTGGGGTCTACCCGGGGGTTGGGGGGGTTTCCTAACCCAATTTCCCAAACGCTCAAGGTTGCGAAAGTGGCTTTCGCAACCCTTGGGGCGGCGGCCACGTGCCGGAGCAAGAGCCGGGCCACGTGCCGGAGCAAGCGTCGGGACAGGCGACCGGACGGCAGTGGCCTGAAGGGGCCCTTCACCGCATCGCACGCACTGAAGGCTCCCTTCACCGCGTCGCATGCGGCGAAAGCGTCCTTCAGCCAGAGCCCGAGCCAGAGCCAGAGCCCAGGTCCAGGAAAGTGAGCATCCGATGACCCTCGAAACGATCTGGTTCTGCGTCATCGCCCTGTTCTGGCTCGGCTACCTCTTCCTCGAAGGGTTCGACTTCGGCGTCGGCATGCTCATGCCGGTCCTCGCGAAGGACAACACCGAACGCCGCGTCATGGTCAACACGATCGGCCCGGTCTGGGACGGCAACGAGGTCTGGCTGATCGTCGCGGGCGGTGCGATGTTCGCCGCGTTCCCCGGCTGGTACGCGTCGCTGTTCTCGGCCGCGTACCTCCCGCTCCTGGTGGTCCTGCTCGCCCTCATCGGCCGCGGCGTCGCGTTCGAGTACCGCGGCAAGGTCGACTCCGATCGCTGGCGCCGCAACTGGGACCGCGTCATCGGCATCGGCTCGTGGATCCCGCCGTTCGGCGTGGGCCTGCTCCTCGCCACCACCGTCCTCGGTCTCCCGCTCGACGCCGACGGCAACCGGGTCGGCGGCCCGTTCGCCGCCCTCAGCCTCGAAACGCTGCTCGGCGCGATCGCGGTCGTCGGGTTCTCGCTGGTCCACGGCGCCGCGTTCCTCGCCCTCAAGACCGAGGGCGACCTCCGGCACCGCGCGCGGAACCTCGCGACCCGCTTGCTGCCGGTCGCCCTGCTGCCGCTGCTCGCGTTCCTCATCGTCGTGCAACTGCGCTCGGGTGACCTGTGGACGCTGGCGCTCATCGGCGTCGCCGTCATCGCGGCGGTCCTCGCGTGGTTCAAGCTCCGAATGGGCCGCGAAGGCCAGGCGTTCGCGTCGCTCGGCGGAGTGATCGCGGCGTCCGCCGTCGCGATCTTCGTCGCGCTGTACCCGAACGTCCTTCCGTCCACTTTGGACGCCGCCAACACGCTGACGATCGCGGGCGAGGCGTCGAGCCCGTACACCCTGACCGTGATGACCTGGGTCGCGCTGTTCGGCGCCCCGGCCGTCCTGATCTACCAGGGGTGGACGTACTGGGTGTTCCGCAAGCGCATCGGCACCCGGCACATCCCACCGGTACACGCACCATGACCGAACTTCCCGGCCGCGACACCCTTTCCGCCACGGAGTCCACAATGGACCCAGCGCGACCGGGGAAGGGTCCGCTCGGCGCGCTGGCTCCGCTTTCGAGTGCGGCGCGCCGAGCGTTGATCCTCAGTGGATTCCTCTCCTTCGTCAACGCGCTTCTGCTGGTGGGACAGGCGTTCCTGCTGGCCGACGTCCTCTCCGCGGTCGTCCGCGGAACACCGGGGGACCGCACCGCCCAGCTGGCCGTGCTGCTCGCGCTCGTCGCAGGGCGCGCGTTGACCGGCTGGGCGGTGCGGATCGTCTCCGTCCGCGCCGCGGCCCGCGCGAAGGAGGAGCTGCGCGCCAAAGCCCTCGACCACGCCTTGAAACTCGGCCCGGAATGGATCGCGCGCCGCGGCCACGGCGAGCTGACGTCGTTGACCACCAAGGGTCTCGACGCGCTCGACGCCTACTTCACCCAGTACCTCCCGGCCCTGGTGACCGCGGCGATCGTGCCGCTCGCCGCCGGCGTCGCGATCCTGTTCGCCGACTGGCCGTCGGCCCTGCTCGTCGCGATCACCGTGCCGCTGGTGCCGCTTTTCGCCATTTTGATCGGCAAGCACACCGCCGAACGGGTCGCCGAAGCCGCCGACGCCGAACAACGGTTGTCGGGACATCTGCTGGAACTCGTTCGCGCGCTGCCGATTCTCAGCGCGTTCCGCCGCGCGGGGGCGCAGGCCGAGACGGTACGGAAGATTTCCGAACGTCATCGCCGCACCACGCTCAAGACGTTGAAGGTGGCCTTCGCGTCGGCGTTCGCGCTCGAACTGATCGCGACGCTCTCGGTCGCGCTCGTCGCGGTCGTCATCGGGGTCCGGCTCGTCTCCGGCGAACTGTCGCTGGCCATCGGGCTCGGCGTGCTGATCCTCGTCCCGGAGTGCTACCAGCCCCTGCGCGCGGTCGGCGCCGCGTTCCATGCCAGCGAAGACGGCGTCGAGGCCGTGCGCCGGGTCGCGGACGTGCTCGCGGAACCCTTGCCGCCCAACGGTTCCGCGACACCGGCCAAGGGCGAGGTCCACGTCGATGGTCTCCGGGTCGCCAGGCGCGGCGGATTCGCGCCCGACGGCGAGACGTTCGGCGTCCGGCCCGGCGGGATCACCTGGCTGCGCGCGCCCAGCGGCGGCGGCAAGTCGACGACGCTCGCCGCGTTGCTCGGCTTCGTGCAGGCCCACGACGGGACGATAACCGTCGGCGGCACCGCCCTCGCCGACGCCGATCTGACGAGGTGGCGCGAGAACGTCGCCTGGGTGCCGCAGTCACCGGTCTTCGGCGGAGGCACGGTCCTCGACGAGGTCGGCGCGGAGGACATCCTCGGCGAACTCGGGCTGACCGGACTGGCCGATCGCCCGGTTTCGAAGCTGTCGCAGGGACAACGGCAGCGTGTCGCGGTGGCGCGGGCGCTGGTGCGGGTCCGGTCGGGCGCGTGGCTGCTGTTGCTCGACGAACCCACCGCCCATCTCGACGAGGTCAACGCCGCGCGCGTCATGGCCGCTGTCCGCAAGGCCGTCGACAACGGTGCCGCCGCGATCATCGCCGCCCACGAACGCGGCTCCGGTGTCGACATGTCGACCACGACGGGAGTCGAAGCCGGAACCGCCGAGGAGTCCCGGGAAGTCCGGCCGCTGCCTTGGCGTGAACTGCTGCCCGCCAGGTTCTTCGGAGGCGCGTTGCTCGGCGCCGCCGCGTTGCTCGCCGGGGTCGCGCTGACCGCGCTTTCGGGCTGGCTGATCGCCAAGGCGTCGCAACAGCCGCCGATCCTGACGTTGACGGTGATGATCGTCGGCGTGCGGACGTTCGGCCTCGGCCGGGCGGGGCTGCGTTACGTCGAACGGCTGGTCACGCACGACGCCGCGTTCCGGATCGCCGGAAGGCTGCGCGTCCGGCTGTGGGAGTCGCTGGTGCGGCTCGGGCCCGCGCGGGCGCTTCGGGCGGGTGAAGAGCAGCGGCGGCTGGTCGGCGACACCGACACCGTGCGTGACCTGCTCCCGCGCGTGATCACGCCGCTGGTCGTGGTCGCGCTGGTGGCCGTCGGCGCGGTCGCGGTCCAGGCCGCGGTGCTGCCCGAAGCCGGGCTCGCACTGGCGGTGGCCGTGCTGGTGAGCGCGTTCGCGCCGCTGCTCGCGCTCCGGGCCGAACGCCGCGCGACCAGTGCGCTGGCCGCCGGACGGCGTTCGGTGACGGCGCAGGTGCTGAGCCTGTTCGAAGCCGCCGCCGAACTGATCGCGTACGGGGTCGACAAAGAGCGTCGTCGCCGAATCGCCACGACCGACGCCGCGCTGACCGCCGAAGCCCGGCGGCAGGCCTTCGGCGCGGGCGCGGCCGACGCCCTGATCATCCTGGCGACGGGGACCGCCACCGTCGTGAGCACCGGGTTCGCCGTGAGCGCCGTCGCCGACGGCGCGCTGAACCCGGTGCTCGCGCCCGTGGTCGCCCTGGTGCCGCTCGCGCTGGCGGAGGTCCTCTCCCTTCTTCCGCCCGCCGCGCAGCACTGGGACACCCTGCGCCAGGCCCGTCTGCGCCTCGCCGCGTGCGACGAACGGGCCGTTCTTCGCAAGGAAAGCGTCGTTCCTGGCACCGGCGGGGTGCGGATCCGGAACGCCGACCTCGGCTGGCCCGGCACCGAACATCCGGTCCTCACCGGCGTCGACCTCGACATCGCGCCCGGGACGCACGTCGCCGTCGTCGGCCCGAGCGGCGCCGGGAAGTCGACGCTCGTCGCGGCCCTGCTCGGTTTCCTCAAACCGAGCAAGGGCGACGTCGCCGTTCCCGAGAACGTCGCCTGGGCGCCGCAGGAACCGATGCTCGTCTCGACCACGGTCGCCGAGAACCTGCGTCTCGCCAAACCGACGGCGTCGGAGGCCGATCTGCGGAAAGCGTTGTACGAGGCCGTTCTGGAGGACGTCGAGCTCACCACGATGCTGGACAGCGCCGGTGCCGGTCTTTCGGGCGGGCAGGCGCAGCGGCTCGCGCTGGCGAGGGCGGTGCTCGGTGCCGAGCAGGCCGATCTCGTCCTTCTCGACGAGCCCACCGCCCACCTCGACGAGCCGACCGCGCGCACCGTCCGCGAACGGCTCGGCGAGGCGCTCGCCGGGAAAACCGTCGTGCACGTCACGCACCACGCCGCCGAAGCCGAGGAAGCGGACGTGATCCTGGAGGTGCGGGAGGGCCGCGTCACAGCGCGCGCACTGGCCGGAGCCGACTAATGTCGATAGCGCTCATGGATCCCACGCTTGCCGCGCGCGCATTGTCCGCCGCCACCGAGATCACCGGCACCGCCCTGTCCGGTGACGACCCGGGTGACGTGCTGGAGACCGTGGTCGCCCGCGCCGTCGAACTGGCGGAGGCCGACCTCGGTCTCGTCATGGTGCGCGCGGACGACGGCCAGGTGGTCGCCGAGGCCGCGCACGGGGCGAACACCCAAGGCCTCCGAGGGCTGGCCTTCTCCGCGGATTCCGCGGCGGGCCAGGTCGCCCGCGGCGGGAAGCCGGTGGTCAGCGAGGATTTCACCGTCGATCCCCGCACGGCGCCGTTCGTGCCGCCGGAGCTACAGGGCTTCGGGCCTTTCGCCGCTTCGGCGTTCGGCGCGGGCGGGCGTGTCCTCGGCGCGCTCACCGTGTACCGCCGCCACGGCGGGGAACCGTTCTCCGCCAGCACGGTCGAGGTGCTCACCGCGTTCGCCGCGCAGGCGGGCGTGGTGCTCGCGCTGGCGGAGGGCGCCAACGCCCGGCACCGCGTGACCCTCTACCAAGAGCGTGAACGCATCGCGCGCGAACTGCACGACGTCATCGTGCAGCGTCTCTACGGCGCCGGGATGCAGCTCGACCGCGTCCGCAAGAACATGCGGAAACGGTTCGCGCAGGCCGACGGCGCGCGGCTGTCCGAGGCGATCGACCAGCTCGACCAGACCATCGAAGAGATCCGCGGCACCGTGCGCGCCCTGCGCAGCCCGGAACCCGCGAACCAGACCGTCACCGCCACCGACCTCGCCGAGTCCGCGCGGGGCGAGGTGCGCATCGCCGGCGAACTGCTCGGTTACCCGCCGACCCTCGAACTGTCGGGCGAACTCGCCGACATCCCCGCCGAACAGGCGGATCACATCCGCGCCGCCCTGCGCGAAGCACTGTCCAATGTGGTCAGACACTCCGGGGCGAGCGAGACCCGCGTGACACTCAGCCGCGACGCGGAAGGCGTCAAACTCCGCGTGCGGGACAACGGATCCGGTGTCCCGCAGGGGGTCGCGAAACGCGGTCTCCGTCATCTCGCCGAACGCGCGACTACGTCGGGCGGGCGTTTTTCGATCAATTCTTCGCCGAGTCTGGGGACTTTGGTCGCTTTCGACGTTCCGCTCGACTGAACCGTGTGAAATTAACGGATCGAGTTTTCCGATTAATCCGTAACAGCTGGGACCGGAGCGCGACTCTAAGTGCATCGAACGCGCCCCGAGCGCGGATTCCCAGCGAAAGGACTCCTCATGTCCTCGGTTCGTCGCGCCCTCGGCACGGCTGTCCTCCTTGCCGGATTCTCCTTGTTCGGCCCAGCTTCCGTCGCGTTCGCGCTGGCGGAAGCCCCCGCTGTCGCCGACCTGGACTGCGGGAACTTCCAATATCAAGAAGAGGCGCAGGCCGTACTCGACAAAGATCGATCCGATCCGCATCGCCTGGACGAAGACGGCGACGGAATCGCTTGCGAAAAGCTGCCCAAGCGGGGAACGCCGCCGTCGAGTAAAACGATCACGCCCACTCCCGCGCCGCGATCCGCCGACAAGGATTGCGCCGATTTCCCCTCGCAAGCCGCCGCGCAGGCCGAGCTCAAGAAGAACCCGCGAGACCCGCACAAGCTCGACGGTGACCACGACGGATACGCCTGCGAAACCCGGTTCGGCGAGCCCGCGAAATCCGGCCAGGTGAAGGTCAAACCCGTAGGTGGCGTCGCGACCGGCGGTGGGGACGCCGTCGAGACCAACGGCGGGTTCCTGGAGATCACCGCGGTCGCGCTGGCAGGCGCGGCTTTGCTGACCGTTTCGGCCGCTGGCGCCTCCCTTGTCCTCCGGCGGCGTGCGGAGCGATGATCCGGCCTTTCTGGCGCCGATGGCCGTTTCCGCTGGTCATCGGCACGCTCATCGGGGTGGTGCTCGCGGCCGCGCTGACCGCGTGCACCGTCCCTCCGCCGGGCAAGGTCGCCTCGACCGCACCGCCTTCCACGGTGTCTTCGGTCGCGGAAGCGCCTCCGCTCGCACCCGCGAAACCGGCGAGGCTCGAGATCCCGGCGATCGGGGTCCGCACCGGCGAGATCGTCGACCTCGGCCTCGCCGGTGACGGCACCCTGGAGGTGCCGCACGACGCGATCACCACCGGCTGGTTCACCGGTGGCCCGGCACCGGGCGAGATCGGGCCCGCTGTCCTCGCCGGGCACGTCGACTACAAGAAGGTGCCCGGCGTTTTCGTCCGGCTCAAGGAGCTGAAGCCCGGAGACGAGGCCATCGTCCACCGTGCGGACGGGACCACCGCGGTGTTCACCGTGTACGCCGTCGAGCGACATCCGAAGGCGTCCTTCCCCACGGAGAAGGTCTACGGCGACACGGCCGGGCCCGAACTGCGCCTGATCACCTGCGGCGGCGATTTCGACTCCTCGACCGGCAACTACCTCGACAACGTCATCGCCTACGCGAAGCTGACCCGCGTTTAGACCTCGGGATGAGATGACCGGCCTAGACGGCAGGGTTCCGGACCCGGCTTGCGGGTCGTGAGTGGCAAAGAGGGTTAGAACGATCATTACCACTCACGACCCCCCGCGCAGAGCGCCCAAATCGGACGCAAATGGCGACTTGGTGTCCTTTGTGGGCAGTTGCGAGGGCATGTCAGGTCCCGCAGGCGGGCCCCGGCATGCCACACGCCACGTTCGCCTTACCTCTCAATAGATTATCCGGATGCGCACCGTCTACGTCGTCACGCATCCGGAGGCCACGCACCACGTCGATCGCCTGGTGGGCGGCTGGTACGACGCCGAACTCACGTCCGAGGGTGAACGCGCGGCCGTCGCCATCGCCGAGTCGCTGCGCGCGAAGGTGCCGGACGAGGTGGAGCTCTACGCCTCGGATCTGCGCCGCACCGCGCGGACCGCGGAGCTGATCGGCGAACGGCTCGGCGTGACCCCGGTGCTGGACCGGCGGCTGCGCGAGAAGTCGTACGGGGAAGCGGGCGGCAAACCGCAGGCATGGCTGGACAGCCGGTTCATCCCGCCGCCCGCCGTCGGCGAGCGCCTGGGGCACGACGAAGGGATCCCCGGCGCCGAAACGAAAGGCGCGATGGCGGCGAGGGTCTACTCAGCCATGGAGTCGATCCTCGAAAGCCGCTGTGAGCACCAGATCGTCGTCACGCACGGTGGCGCGCTCACCTTCGTGATCGCCGCGTGGATCCGGATGCCGCTCGAATCGGCCGGGTACGTCGACTTCCGCGGTTCACCCGGCAGCGTCACCGTGCTGCGTGAGGACGACTACTTCCACAACCGGCAGGTCGTGACGCTCGCCGGGGAATGACAGGATCTCCCCGGACTGTCGACGACTATGTGGGGAGATGACATGCCGAGGTTCCTGCGAGCCGTGGCCCTTGCCGCCGCCGTGGCGGTCGTACCGGTGGCTGTGCCCGGCACAGCCGCCGCTGCGACCGGGTCGAGGTGTCCGCAGCTGCGGCTGGCCGACCACTGGTACGGCGACAACGCGGCGAAGATCCAGCAGGTCATCTGCGGTACGAAACGCGGCGAACGGCCGGTCGCGGTGTTCGATTGGGACAACACGGTCATCAAGAACGACATCTCCGACCAGACCGTCTTCTGGATGATCCGGCACGACAAGGTCCTCCAGCCGCGCGACAAGGACTGGCGCACCACGAGCCGCTACATGACCGACGCCGGCGCGAACGCGCTGAGCAAGGCGTGCGGCACCGCCACCCCGGCCGGGAAACCGCTTCCGACCAGCAAGAACATCGCCTGCGCCGACGAACTCCTCTCGGTGCGGAAGAGCGCGAAGACGACCACCGGCGAAGAGGTTTTCGCTGGGTACAACCGGCGATACATGGAGGCGGCCTACGCCTGGGTCGCGCAGATCAACGCCGGATACCGCCCGGACGAGGTCCGCGCGATCGCCCGGCAGGCGAGGGCCGCGGCGCTGCTGGCGCCGATCGGGGCGACCCAGAAGGTCGGTTCGAGCACCCAGGTCGCGTGGATCCGGTACTACCCCGAGATCAAGGACCTGATCGCGACACTGGACAAGGCGGGCTTCTCGACCTGGGTCGTTTCCGCCTCGCCCAAGGAATTCGCGGACGTCTGGGGTTCCGCCGTCGGCATCCCGCCGAGCCGCACGCTCGGGATCTACTCGCAGACCACGAACGGCCGGATCAACGGGCACCTCGAAGGCTGCGGCGGGCACGCCGACGGCGCCGACGAGATCATGACCTACATCGACGGCAAACGCTGCTACATCAACGAACGCATCCTCGGGATCCGCGGCGCGAAGGCGATGGAACCGGCGCCGGCGGACAAGCGGCAGGTGCTCGCCGGCGGCGACGCGACCACCGACGTCACGATGCTGCGCGACGCCACCGGAGTCCGCGTCACGCTCAACCGCAACAAGGACGAGCTCATGTGCCGCGCCTACGACAACGCGGACGGGAAATGGGCGGTGAACCCGATGTTCATCGAGCCCTTCCCGGCGTTGAACCGCACCTACCCGTGTTCGACGACGGCGTACGAAAACGCCGACGGCACCCACGGTCCGGTGCTGCGCAACGACGGCACGGTCATCCCTGATCAGCGCGACACTGTGCACCCCTGAGCGGGTTCACGGTGAGTGACGCGCATGATCCGCGCTGCTAGCGTGTCGGATACAGCTGTGAGGGGGTTTACAGGTGACCGATCCGTTTCAGGCGGAGCTCGTCAAACAGACCGTCGCGCTGGTGTTCACCGGTGGGGGCAAGGTTGCCGAGTACCTCTGGAAGAAGCTGTCGGGGCGGCGGGACGAGAAACGCCTGCGGTCCGACCCGGCCGCGCTCGAGGCCGCCGTGCGTCGCCTGGCCGCGGAGGATCCCGCCGTGGCGGGGGAATTGCGCGAGCTGGTCGGAAGCATGCTCGCGATGGGCCACGACCGGCCGCGGATCGTGCCCCGGTCACCGAACCTGTTCGACCGCGTCGGCGCTCAGGGGCAGCTGGGCGGCACAGGTGTCGTGGTGCTCTCGGGTCCGTCCGGGGTCGGCAAGACGACGCTCGCCGAGCACTACGGGATGCGCTCCGGTGGGGCGTATCCCGACGGCGCGCTGCTGATCGACCTCGCGGACCATCGCGACGGCCCGGGCGCGCCCTTGAGGATCAGCCAGGTCCGTGAGGCCGTGCTCCAGGCGTTGGGCGTGGAGCCGAAACTCATCACGCCGGGTGCCGGCGAACTGAAGACCCAGTACAACGACATCCTCGGGCCGTTGCGCCTGCTTCTGGTCTTCGACTCGGTCGAGAACGTCCGGGACCTCCAGGCCCTGGTGCCCCCGGCGCCGATGAGCCTGGTGCTCGCGTTGACGGAAGGGCCGTCCGACGAGCTCGTCACGCAGTATCCCCGGCACGTTCCCCTCAGCAGGCTCGAAGAGGGAGCGGATCGGATGCTCTTCGAAGCGATCGCGGGGACCGACTTGCTCGCCGCCGATCCCGAAGGCGCGCTCGAAGTCCTCGCCGAATGTGACCGTTTCCCGGCGACGGTGGTCGCCGCCGCCATCGCCGCGAGGCAGCGGGCGGCCTTGGCGGCCCAGCCGCTCAAACTCCTCGCGAAGGAGCTGAGCAGCGGGCGTGCCCTCGGCCCCGTGAGCGCCGCCTTCGACCGGGTCCTCGCCGGGCTTCCGCGGCGTGAACGGGATCTTTGCCGGGCGCTGAGCGGAATTCCGGGGCCGAGCTTCACACACGAGGCGGCTGCCGCCGTCGCCGGTTGCGAACCCTTCGAAGTCCTCGACGGATTGGTGCATCTCCAGTCCGTCTTCTTCGTGACCGAGGAGCCCGGCAAGCGGCTTCGGCTGACCAAACAAGCGAAGCAGGCGCTCACTCGCGCGGGTCTCGGGCCGGACGGCGAAGAATTCCCGCGGTTCGTGCGATTCCACCGCACCCGGGCGGTGCAGGCGGATCACTGGAAGATGGGCGACCGGCGGCTGAGGCTGTACGACCAGACCCTGCCGTCGGACGCCGAGCCCTTGGCGCTGGCTCCCGGACAAGACGCCATCGACCTGCTGGTCGCCGAAATCCCGGTCTACCGCGCGCTGGCGGAACCGGCTCACGACGCCGGGCTCCATCGCGAGCTGACGCAGATCTGCGGCGCCCTGGAAATCGTCGGATTGCACCGGGGGCACCTGCGCGAACTCGCGGAGATCAACGAGCAGGGAGTCGAGAGCGCGGAAGCACTCGGCGACGTTCCGCTCCAGTTGAGGACCATCGCGCAGCAGGCACGGCTGTACTCGTTGCTTCAGGAGTTTCCGCGGGCGGAGAAGGAGTTCGGCAAGCTGGGTGGGCTGCTGCAACGGCTCGAGTCACCCGAGACCGAGACGAATCGGCAGCTGCGGGCGTCGCTTTGGGAGTTCCGCGGGCTCTTCCACCGGGAACGAGGCCAGTACACCGAGGCGTCGGCTTGCTTCTTCGAGGCGCTGAAGATCAGCCGGACACTCGGCGGGCTTCCCTTCCGAGGGCAAGGGCTGCACGCGAGGATGCTCGCCAACGTCCAGGTGCTGCTCGGCGATCTGGCCGGCGCGTTCCAGCTGCTGGAAGAGGCGGAGTCGAACACGGACCCCGCGAACAAACGTGACCTCGCCCAGGTTTGGCTGGTGCGGGCGAAGGCGCTGAGCCGATCGGGTACGGCGGAAGCCGCGCGGCAGGCGCTCGGCCTGTTGCCGGAAGTGTGGCGCATGGTGGCTCCGACGGGGAGCGATCAGTACGACCTGGAGATCGCCGAGGCACTCGGGGACGCCGCTTGGTCCTGCGGAGACTTCACCAAGGCACGCGAGTACTGGTCCGGCGTCTGGCAGCGGCTGCAAGCGGTCAAGCATCCGCGTGCCGACGCGGTGCACGCCAAGATCTACACCCAGGCGCCGGTCATCCGGTGAGCACCGAGGCGACGACGTTCCGGGTGTTTTGGCCCTCTCGCACGCGGAACGACCCGGCCGCCGGGAGATTTCGGTTCCGGCGCCAGTAATAGGCGGAAATCGCGGGCAGCGGTTCACCTCGCGTGACGAGTTCGACGACCGGTTCACCGGCACTCCAGAGCAGGCACCGGTCCGCGCCGATCCCGGCAATGAGCCCGGCATCGGGACGGCGACGGGTGATTTCCCTTGCCCAGCCGTCGAATTCGGCGTCTTCGCCGGTGAATTCGCAATAGACCACGGCGGCACCTTCGAGTTCGTCCAAAGTGGACAGTTCTTCGTGGGCGACGACATGGCGATCGGAGGAGCCGGGCCGCCCGGCCTGTTCGGTGGGAAACCGGGAGACCGCCAGATGATCCCCGTGCTGCCGGACCTCGACGGAGAACGTCGCGGGCTCCGTGACGTCCGGCACCGGGTCGGGAACGGGGAGGAAGACCGCCCGGGTGTCCGGCTCCGCCAAACCCATCAATTCGTAGAGGACGGGGCGGAGCAGCTCCGCGCACTTGCCGGAGAACTCGACCGCTCGCGCCGCGACCTCGGTGAGCGGTCCCGCGGCGCACGCCTGGTCGACCTGTTCGCGCAGTTCACCCTCCTGGTCGAGCCGCGGGGCCCTGGCCAGTAGTTCCGCGAGCGGCGAGTCCGGCACCACGGTGGCGGGTTCCCGGCTGCCGATCAGCACCGGGATCTTCACGGCGGCGGCGTACAGCGCGATGGAGCCGCCGTCCGAGATCAGGCAATCCGCGGCGACGACGGTCGCCTGCCAGCCGCGTTGGGGCGGGATCACGGCGAGCCCAGCTCGCAGCGCCCGCGACAGCCACGCGCGGATCTGCCAGGGACTGTGCGCGGCCCAAGCGCCCGGATGCACGACGAGGCTGAATTTGTACTCGTCGACGGGGAGCTCGGTGAGCAGCCGCGCGGGCAGGCCCGGATCGGTGCCCAGCAGGGAATCCGGCCCCCAGGTGGAGGCCAGTACGACGTGCTTGCGGTCACGGACGTCGAGCAGGCGCCGATAGCGGGCCACGCGATTGAGACTGGCGAGCATCCGGTCGTGACAGGGGTCGCCCACCACGACGGCGTGCGGTTCGGCTTGGGGACAGTTCCGCCGGAGATAACGCAGCTGGTTGCTGTGCGAAAGGCCGATCCGGCTGGGGACGACCTGGCCGTCCCGGACCAGCCGTGCCGGGTTCAGCCCGGAAATGACCGTCTGGTGCGGGTAGTGCTTCTGGTGTCCGATGCCGTGCGGCACGAGCAGGACCGGCGCTTTCACCCGGTGGAGTTCGTCGTTCTCGCTGGCGGCTATCGCCAGGTCGAACCGGGTCTCGACGGCCTGCTCCCAAGAGATGACCTTCGCGTCCAGCGAGGCGAGGAACTCACCGACCCCGGAGGACAGGATCGCCGGTTCGCGCTCGTTGTGGGTGAACACGATCTGGACCCGCGGATCGTCCTTCAGCAGCGACACGACGTCGAGCAGCCGCGTCAGGGTGGTGACGGTGCGGACGACGACCAGAACGCGGTGGGAGAACCGGACCGTGAGCCACTGGTCGAACTCGGGATCGACCGGGACCTTCGCCCAAAACGACGGGGGGGGGGTGCCTTTTTCGCGCACTACCTGTCCCGGCGCGCGATCCACGCCGCGGCCTGCGTGCGGCGCTGCATGCCCAGCTTCGCGAGCACGGACGTCACGTAGTTCTTCACCGTCTTCTCGGCGAGGAACAGGCGCTCGGCGATCTCGCGGTTGGACATGCCCTGCCCGATCAGGTCCAGCACCTCGCGCTCGCGTTCGGTGAGGGAACCGAGTTCGTCCTCGGGCGGATGCCGCAGCTTGTCGAGCACCCGCGCCGTCGACAACGGGTCGAGCAGCGACCGGCCCGCCGCGACCTCGCGGACCGCGTTGACGACGTCCTGGCCGCGGACCTGTTTCAGCAGGTACCCGGCCGCGCCCGCCATGATCGCGCCGACCATGGCCTCCTCGTCGTCGAACGCGGTCAGCATCAGGCACTGCGGCGGGTTCGGCTTCGACCGCAGCTCGCGGCAGAGCGCGATGCCGTCGCCGTCGCCGAGCCGCACGTCGACCACGGCGACGTCCGGCTCGACGTGCATCGCCACCGCGAGGGCCTCGTCGACCCCGCTCGCCTCGGCGACGACCTCGATGTCGGGCTCGTCGGTGAGGAGGTCACGCAGACCGCGCCGCACCACCTCGTGGTCGTCGATGAGCAGCACCTGGATCGGCATACCCCCACGTTACTTCGCGGCCGCCCAGTAAATCGCCTTGGCCACCTGCGAGTACAAGCCCTTCGGGTGATCGCGGAACAGCGGTTCGGTGCCGAACAGCACCGCCCGCCCGCCGAGTCCCGTGGTCCCGGACACGACGGCGGCCTGGCCCGCCGCCTGCAGCGGCCCGCCCGTACCGTCGTCCCTGGTCCGCCAATGCCCCGCGACCAGGGGATTCCCGCTCGCGTAGCGCTGCTCGACACTGACCGAGGAGCCGAGATCGGTGAACCAGAACGGCCCGTAGACGAACGAGTCGGGCAGTGCGCCGGCACCCACCGGACCGGCTCCGTTGACGACAGAAACGACGCCGTTCCCGTCCTCCCAACCCGCGACCGGACGTGCTTCGAGAAGTCCCGCGTCGGTGTTGAACCGCGCGCCCGTGGCACCGCGGGTGACCACGCCGCCGCGGGCGAGGAAGGCGCGCAAAGCGTCCTTCGCGGCCGGGTTGAGGTCGGTGTACCGCAGTCCGGAAGAGACGAACAGCAGGTCCACCCGGGACCAGTCGAAGCCCGCGTTGAGCGCCGCCGCCGACACCGGTCGCACGTCGAAGCCCATGTCGCGCAGCGCTTTCAGCTCGTCCGCGCCGACGGCGGCCGCGATCGTCTTGCGGCTCAACGGGGTCGCCGTCCCGCTTGCCTCGGTGAACCGGACGCCGTACCGGTCCGCCACTTCGGCGGCGGCCGGGCGGGCCGACGCCGGGACGACGATCGTGCCGTCGTCCGTGCGGCCGAGGGCGAGGCCTCGGTTCAGGAGGTCGTTGACGGCGCTGACGTCCTTGGCGTCGACCAGCTTCAGGGCGAGGTCACGACCGGGAGCGGCATCGACGCCACCGGTGGGCGACGCCGCGACGACGTCGTGCGCACGGACGTCGAGCCTTCCCTGTGTCACGATGTCGACCGACGCGCCCCACAGCAGGCGGTGGCTCCAGCCGGAGATGTCGTACATGACCGGCACCTTCGCCGAGATGTCGCTGCCCTGCTCCAGCATCACGTTCGCCAGGCCGCGTTTCGGCTGGTGCATGTCGACCAGGTACGAACCGGCCGGATAGCGGCGCCCGGCCAGCGAGAACGGGCGATCGGCCTGCCGGACGCGGACGTCGTTGGCCACCAGGTGATCGACCAGCCGGGAAGCGGCGACGGCCGACCGCTGGTCCGCCCCGGTGGGGATGACGTACGCACGCGGGAATTCCGTGCGGTAGCGGTCTTCCGGTCCGAAGCCGGGCACGAACCCGTCGGGGATCTCGCGCTGCGCCTCACCGGCCGTGCCTCGGCGGAACATCTCGATCTGGTTCGCGATGAGCTCGCCGCGGTTGCGGTCGACGTAGGTCAGCGTGCTGCCGATGGTGGCCTCGACGACCTCGGTGTTGATCACCGCGCGCCGCTGGAGCTCCGCCACCGGCTGGTTCTCGTAGTCCGCGTTGTTCACCCGCATCGGGATCTCGATCGTGAAGGACACCGCGCCGTGGTACATCGCGTACTGGGCGGTGTAGATCGGCGCCCAGCCGTCCCAGCTGCCGGGTTCGTAGTCGCGGAACGGGATTTCCGGTTTCGCCGTCTCGGGGCGCCCGAGTGCCTTGACCGCCTGCTCCATGCCGAGCCCGTTGGCGTAGCCGTGCTTGATGTAGAGGTCGAAGTCGTAGTTCTGGCCGTGCGGCGGCGTGGTCGGCTCGATGAGCGTGTTTTCGACGTAGCCGTGTTCGTCCAGCATCATCAGCGGCTGCTTGCCGATCGCGATCCCGCGCATGGCCTTCACCTCCGGCTGCGACGCGGTGACGAAGTCGCGGTTGGGGTCGAAGCCCTGCGACGTCTGCCGCGTGCCGGCGACGCGACCGTCCGGATTGGCCGTGACGTTGAAGTAGAAGCGGTTCCGTTTCAGCAGCTCGACGGTTTTGGGATCGTTCGACGTCGCCAGCTTCTCGATGACGCGGAGCGCGCCGTCGGTGCCTTCCCATTCGTTGCCGTGGATGTTGTTGTTGATCCACACCGGCGCCTTGTAGCCGTAACGCAGGAACGGGTCGCGCGCGGCCCGCGCCGGGTCGTTCTCGATCAGCGACCGCCAGGCGTCCTGCCGCCTCGTCTCGGACCGGCTCTCCGGCGCGGTCAGCGTCACCAGGTAGAGGTCGCGGCCGAGCCCGGACTGGCCGGCGATCTCGACCGAGATCCGGTCACTGCGCGCCTGCAACGCGTTCAGCTTCGGCGCGATCGAGTGGTACGGCGCGAGCCCGAGTTTGATCGACTTGTCGGCCGTGTTCTCCGGATACACCCGCAGCTTCGTCTTGCGCGGATAGCCCGAATGGTCACCCGCGACGTTCTCGCCCGCCGCGGCCCGCGCGACGCTCATCGGCGGGTCGGTCGCGGCAACCTCGTTGCGCTCCGGACCGTTGCCGGGATCGCGATGCGGCGACGACGGCGGTGGCGCCGCGTACGACGGCGCGGCGACCGCGCTCAGTGACAGCATCAGGGCCAGGAACACGGTGCGAGCCGAACGCGACAAGGGCCACCTCCAGGGACGTCGGCACAGTGTTTCCGCCGAACGAACGCCCCACAAGACCCGAAAGGCGGCTAATCAGGCGCCGGAACTACCTCTTCGGCTCGCAGGCAACGCCGTCGCCGTCCCGGTCGAGTTTGCGGTTGTAGCCGGGCTGGCCCGCGTACAACGGCGCCGCCCCGGCCGCCCGCACGGCGTCGCAGTTCGCATAGGAGACCGTCTTGGGCGGATCCGGCTCGGCGGCCGCGGGCGGAGGGGTGGACTTCTTCGTGGTGGGCTCGGCCCGGGTGACCGGCGGCGCGACCGGCTGCTGAGGTGGCGCGACGGAGGTCGGCGGAGTGTCGATCTTGCCGAAGCAGGGCGGCCCCCAGAGCCCGTTCCCCGCCGCCCGCGCGGTGTCTTCGGCGGCCTGCAGCGCGGTACCGACGGACTTCTCGACCGCCCTGCTCGCGAATTTCGCGTATCCCGCTTTGAGTGCGGCGGTGGCGTAGTCGCCACCGTTCACCAGGCCCACCGATGCCAATGCGACACCGGCTTCATCGGAAACGGATCGAATGACGACCTCTTGGCCGTCCAGTGTGTTCTTTGCCCACGACACGGTTTCCGTGGCAAAGCATCCGTTGGTGTTCGGCGGGGTGGTCAAACCGAGGATCCGGACGACTTTTTCGCCGCCGGGACCGGTCACTTTGATCGTGCCGGCGTCCACGACCTCGGTGACCCGGTCCGCGCTCGGAGCGGCTGGCGAGGACGTCGGCGCGGTCGACGTCGACGGGCTGGAACTCCTGGCCGCGACAGGCTGCTCCTGTTGTGGCTGAGGGGTTTTCCCGAAGACTGCGCCGAGAACGAAAAGCACCGAAAAGGCGGCGAGGACGATCATCATCCAGCGGGGCATCCGCTTGTCGCGGGAGGGACCGGTGTGCATGGGTGTCCTCGGAATTCTCGCTACGGGTGAGCTTCGCCGGTTTTTGTCGTTCATTCGGCGAATGTCGTTACAAGCCGGGTTTTTCCGTCACGAAGCGGCCACGAAAAGGTCACCGTCGGCATCCGGGCGTTACGCGGGCGGCGACGTCACGATCCACCCGTAGACGCTTCGAGAAAAGGAAACGAAATGGCGGGGACAGTCGAAAATCTCGCGTTGACTCCAGACGGCCGGTTCGCCGTGGGGACGACCGAATTCACCGCCATCGATTTCGAGACCACCGGCCTGCACCCAGGGCACGTGGTCGAGGTCGCGGCCGTCCGCGTCCGGGCGGACGGCACGGTCCTGCGCGAGTTTTCGACGCTGGTCAATCCGGGCCCCGGCGTGGATCCCGGCCCCGCCCACGTGCACCGGATCACCCGCCGTGAGCTCGACGGCGCTCCCTACCTCGGCGAGGTGCTGGGCGACTTCCTCGATGTCTGCCAGGGCAGTGTCCTGGTCGGACACAACCTGCCCTTCGAGGCGCGATTCCTCGACGGTGAGTCCGGCAGGCTGGGCGCGCGGATCCCGGCGATGCCGGGCGTGTGCACGCTGGCCGCGGCGCGACGCGCGCTGCGGTTGCCGAACTATCGCCTGGCCACGGTGGCCGAGGCGATCGGTGTCGGCGAGTTCGCGGCGCACACGGCGCTCGCCGACGCCTACGTGTGCGCCAGGATCGTGACCACCCTGGTGAACACGCACGGTCTCAGGTTCGCGGACCGGCCGGTGTTCCCGGAACTGCCGCGGTTCGCGCCCGCCGCACGCCTGTCGCCTCGTCGGGTGATGGTGCCGAGCGGTGGCACCTGGATGGCGGACTTCGTCGACCGGGTACCCGAGGCCGCGTTCGGAGCCACTGGCCCGGTGCAGGACGCCTACGTCGAATTGCTCGGGAACGCCTTGGCGGACCGGCATATTTCGGACGCCGAGGCGAGGGCCCTCGGCGCGGCGGCCTCGGCGGCGGGGATGACGGACGCCGACCTGCACCACGTGCACACCGGCTTCGTCAAGGCGATGCGTGAGCTCGCCGAAAGCGACGGCGTCATCACGGCCGAGGAAGAACGGGATCTGCGAGCCGTCGCGGCGGCTTTGCGGGTGCCCGAAACGCTGCACGGACTCCGGGCCACGGGGACCTCGTCCGGCACCCGTCGCCGCGTCCTCGTTCTCGGTGACGGGCTGGCGGAGGACGATCTGCGTGCCGCCGTGCTCGACGCGGGCCTTCAGCTCGCGAAGAAGCTCACCGCGTCGGTGACCCATCTGGCCGTGGGCTCCGGGGTGCCCGCCGCCGAGCCACGGATCGCCAGGGCGGGCGAACTCGGTGCGAGGGTGCTCGGAGTAGCCGAGGCGCGCGAAGTGCTGGGTCTCGCCCAGCGGCCGGCGCCCGCGCCCGCCCCGATCCCGGCTCCCGCGGCTCCGGTGCACCGGCCGGTCTACGCCGCTGAACAGCGGACCGCCGCCTTCGTGCCTTATCCGCAGCCACCTGTTCCGCACGGGTACCGACCGCCAGTGCCGTCCACGCCGTCGGTGATGCTGTGGTGCGGCCGGGCCCTCATGGGATTCGGGATGCTGCTCATGTTCATCACGGTGGTCGCGTTGTTCGGCGGCGCGGGGCTCGCCGCCGGCATTTTCGTGGGCGTGCTGGGTGTGGGCGGCCTGCTCGGCGGCTGGCAGATCGCCGTCAGGGCTTGACGCCGGGCGCCGGGAACCGGTGCTCGTTCCGATCGATCTTGGCGTTGGCCGCCTCGATCAGGTCCACCCCGAGGCTGTTCGCCAGCTGGAGGAGATACAGCGTGACGTCGGCGATCTCGTCGACGACGTTGTGCGCCAACTCGGGGTCTGAGCGCCACTTCGCCGATTCCTCCGGGGTGAGCCACTGGAACAGCGAGGTCAGCTCGCCGACTTCGCCGGACAGCGCCATGACCAGGTTCTTCGGGGTGTGGAACGGTTCCCAGGCCCGTGCCGCGGCAAAGTCGCGGAGGCGCTGGTTGAGGTCGTCGAGAGTCACGTGCCGTGCCTACCAGATCGTCACGGTGCGCTAACGGCCGTATGGCGGACGAGCGTTGACGTGCAATTTGCAAATTGCATAACGTCGCTGGCCGTCGGGGAATCGATCCGGAAGGAAAGCCTTGACGTACCAGCGAAGCCTTCGCTCTCGCATGCTCTCCATCGCGTTCGTGCCGAGCGCGGCCTTGGTGCTCGTCGCGTTGTTCATCGGCGGATTCCTCGTCCAGCAGGCCATCCAGGACCGCGACGACGCCGAGAGCGGGGCGATGATCCTGGCCGAGGCGAGCCGGGGGATCGCGTCGTTGCAGCGGGAGCGGGCGGTCGCGCTGCGGGCGCCGGGCAGCCGTTCCGCCACGTACACCGCGTACGCCGACCGCATCGACACTTCGCTTTCCTCGTTGCGCGAGGTCGCGCGGGCCGCGCCGGACGCCGAGGTCGGCTATCAGCAGACGATCGCCGTCGAGCTCCTGACCGCCGTCGAAGGCATGGACCGCAGCGATTCCCTCGCGGTCGCCGGGATCGACGACGAGGGGCGGCGTGACTACGCCGCGGCCGTCGGCGCGTACCGGTCCAGGCTCGACGCCGTCGCCGGGAAGCTGACGGAAAGTAGCCGCCAGACCTATCGTGATCTCGTCGGGAGTGTGGACTGGAGCCGGTTCGGCGCGGTCGAAACGGCGTTGAGCGCGGCCACGCCGCCGCCCGTCGGCCAGGACGCCTGGCGTGTGGCGGCCGGCGTCGTCGGCCGGACCCTCGGCGATCTCGCCGCGCGCCAGATCGAGTACTCGGCGCAGCTCGCGATCGACGGCGGACGCCGCGTGCTGAGCGGAGCCCTCGCCGCCGCCGCGGCGATTTCGCTGCTCGCGGTGGTGGTGATGGCGATCGTCATGCAGCTCGCCAGGCGGCTCCCGATCCCGATCATTCGCTGCCCTTCGCGGCTCGACGCGGCGCCGCTGACCTGGTCACACCTGGTGAGCGATTACGCCGAAAAGAGCACGCTGTTGGCCCACACGAGTCGGCGAAGCGGTCGGGCAGACTTGTCCGGGTGAGTTCCCCGACGGATCTGCGCCCCTACCTGCGTACTTTGGACGCGGAAACGCTGGCGGACCTGCTGCACGCCCAGGCCGAGCGTGACCCTGTGTTACGACAGGCTCTGGAGAGCCGTTTCGCCGCCCAGGGGAGTGACGTCGCCGAGGCGCACCGCCTCCTCGACACCGCCGTGCTGGCTGGCAACGTCGAGTACGCCGCGAAGGTCGGTTCGGTCCTCGACACGCTTCAGCGGCTTCTCGACGCCGGCAGCCGGGCCGATCTCGCGCCGCTCGCCCGCCGGACCGTGGACGACATCAGCGAGATGCTGGAGCAGATCGACGACACCTCGGGCGAGGTCGCGGACCGGCTGGACCGGGCCGTGGAGCTGTATGCGCGGGCTTGCGTGGCCCATCCGCCGGATCCCGAAAGCCTGGCCGCCTGGATCCTCGAAGTCGAGTTCGACGGGCCTGGCTGGCCCGCCATCGAGCTGGCCGATTTCGCTTCCGCCTTGGGCGAAACGGGAATCGCGCGAATACAGTCCACTGTGGACAAGGTGCTGGCGGAGCAGCCGTCCGGCGCGAAACGCGAGACGGCCGAGCGGCTGCGCGAGGAGCTGGCGGAGGTGTCCGGCGACGTCGACGCGCTCGTCGCGATCCTCGCCGCCAAACCGCCGCGGGTGGACGTCAGTCTCAAGATCGTGCGCGTCCTGCGCGCGGCGGGACGGCACAGCGAGGCCATCGCGCACGCGGCGCGGGCCCTCACGCACGACAAGAAGGAAGAAACGCCGCCGCCGGAAAAAGATCCCGTGTCGCGTAAGGACTTCGATGAAAATCCGGCGGCGGCGACGTATCTCGCCCTGCGCGAGGAGTCGCTGGAAGCGGGCTGCTGGGTCGCGCAGCGGAAGACCGCGCTGGCCCGGTTGCGCGAACTCGCCGCCGGGAGCACGGAGGCCGCCGACGAACTCGTCCGCGCGTTGCTCGGCGAGGATCGCGCGGACGAGGCATGGCGGGCGGCGGTGCGATTCGAGGCCTCTTTGCCGGTGCGTGTCGGACTCGCGGACGCGCGATCCGTCGCCCATCCGGCCGAAACCATTCCCGTATATCGGGAGCATGTCGAAGAATTGATCACGCGGAAGGATCCGAACTCATACCGCGAGGCCGCCCGGCAACTGCGCAAACTGCGCACGGTGCACAAAAAGGCCGGTATGGCTGAAGAATTCAGCTCGTACCTCGGCACATTGGTGGAAATACACAAACGCAAGACAAGGCTGATCGCCGAGGTCAAGGCGGCGAGAATCGCCATTCCCAAAACCGTAACCGCGCCCGCCACCGGTCGTTATTCGGAGTGAACCGAGGAAACCCGGCGAAGAAGGCGAAGTCGCGGTGGTTCCGAACCGGTGTCCGCCCGCGTCCTCCCCGCGGACGGGACCCGTGTTCCGCGCCCGGGACCACCGCGACGAGCCCGATCGGGTCCGCGTGAAAACATGTCGCCATGAGTCCGGTGAGCCGTGCCCGCAAGAAGGCAGCCCAGCCCTCCACCCCGAGTGTGACGGGCCTCTTCAAGGACGTCCTCCGGGACTTCTCGACCCTTGGCGCCGAACCCGAGGTGCTCGACGTCGAGCTGCTGACCTCCGAGGTGCTCGGCCAGTGGTGGGAGATCGAGGTCGAGGAGGACGAAACGCCGCTGGGCCTGGAGCTCATCGCGTTCGCCGAGCGGAAGATCACTCCCGCCGCGGCGGCGCTGCTCGCCGGATTGCGGGTCTTCGCCGAGACCGAGGAGGAGCGTGAGGCGGCCGCCGCGGCGCTGAACACCGTGCTGGGCCGCGGGATCCCGGAGCCGGAGTGGGTGGGCGACCTCGCCGCGGTGACCGTGGGGGACTGCTGGCGGACCGGTGACGTGTTCGGTGACGAGTCCTCCCTGCTCTGCGTGTTCTCCCGCGGCGATGTCGAGCACGGCCTGCTCGCGCTGGTCGACTTCACCGAGGGCGGCCGGATCCGCGACGTCGTCGTGGTCGACAAACCGCAGGACGTGCTGGCCGAGATGCGCCAGCAGGCCGCCGACGACCCGGAGCTGGTCACGCTGGAGCGGGTCCTGCCCGAGCGCGCCCACCAGCTGCTCGCGGACGGCCTCGCCGCGACGGACGTCGTCGAGGAACCCGACGTCAGCGAGGACTACGCGCGGTTCCACGCGCTCGCGCTGGCCTGGATCCGGACGCTTCCCACGCCCGAACCGTCGCCCGAGATCTCCGAATGGCCCGAGCAGGTCCGCGAAGAGGTCGTCGCCGACTTCATCGGCTCCGGACTCGTGGAGGACACGGACGCGACGCGGTTCTACGCGCGTCTTCTCGTCGACTACGGCTGTGAGACCGAGCCGGGCAGCCCGCTGCGGGTCGGGCCCGAGAAGCTCGCCCGGTTCCTCGAATCGCTGCTGGACGGCGAGTTCGAGATCGACGAGGCCTACGAAGACGCCCTGGAGCCCGCTCTGCTCGGCTGGGTCACCTGGGCCGCCGACCGCGCCGGGCTCCCCGAGGCCGCGCGGGTGGCGCTGCTGGAGAGCGCGACGGAGTTCCTGGAGGAGTTCGCGCAGGACGAGGACTCCGCGCTGGACGTGTACTTCGACGGCTCGGAAGGGATCGAAGACCCCGCGGAACTCGCGGAAGCCCTCGCGCGCCGGATGTTCGCCGTCCCGACGGTCTACGCCGAGATCGGCGACGAGGAGCTGGAACTCGAGCCGGCCGACCCCGAACAGCGCCGCCTGCTGGTCATCGGCGAGCACCCCGAGTACCACGAGGCGCTGGCCGAGGAGACCTTCGACGGCGAGCCGAGGATGCGGCTCGCGCTCAAGACCACGATCGTCGACCAGCTCTGGGACGACGAGCCCGCCGAGGTGTGGCAGGCCGTGCGGCGGCTGAGCGAGACCGGGCAGGAACGCGAGGAGATCTTCGATCGCCTCATCGACACGCTGTCCGCCCAGCTCGCCGAAGCGGGCGAACACGAAATGGACTACGACGTCGACGACTACCGGAAGGCGCTCGGGGAGCTCTGAGCGCGGGAGGTTCAGCCCAGCGGGGCCGCCGGGGTGCCCTTGGTCTCGGTGACTTGCGGCTTCTTCCGGCGGCGGTCACCGCGGGCGTCGTCGAAGTCGACGACGAAGGCGCCGGCGGCCATGGCCACCAGGAGTGCGAGTCCGAGAATCGAGCCGACCCAGGTCAGGATGATCGAGAACATCGTGAGCCTCCTCCCTGCTCAAGGTCTTTTCGAGACCTTTTGTTCCCCTGACACAAGGGTCGCTGTGGGGGGCTGTAGCCGGTATCGGCCAACCGGTTACACGTACTGAGCGTGGATCGGCCGATCGGCCGAGGAAAGCCGCCCGGCGACAGCGGTGCGCGACGGGCGGGCACCACCGGCTCGCCGGTGGTGCGAACGCTGCTGCTTGTGAGGGAACGGCCGGAATTCGCCCGCGTGATCGAGCGATCTTGGGCAGCGCCGTGAACGCTCGCTGTGCGTAGAGGATTCGCGGGTGCCCGGTCACCGAGTGTCGCGGCCGGGTGGCCGTTCGGCGCGGTGACGCGAAAGCCACTTTCGCAACCTTCAACGTTGCGAAAGTGGCTTTCGCAGCATGCGCGACGGCCGACGCGGGCCCGGCGCCGGCAGAACCGGAACGCCCTCAGAGCTTGCGCAGCCGGACCCGGTTGATCGTGTGGTCGGCGTCCTTACGGAGCACGAGGGTCGCCCGCGGCCGCGTGGGCTTGATGTTCTCCATCAGGTTCGGCTCGTTGATCGTGCGCCACAGGTGACGCGCCTCGGCACGGGCCTCGTCGTCCGGGAGGCCGGCGAAGTGGTGGAAGTGCGACGCGGGGTCCGCGAAAGCGGTGTGCCGCAGCTTGAGGAAGCGCTCGATGTACCAGCGTTCGATGTCGCTCGTCGGCGCGTCCACGTAGATCGAGAAGTCGAACAGATCGGAGACGGTGAGCCGCGGTCCGGGCTGGAGGACGTTCAGCCCTTCGAGGATCAGGATGTCGGGCCGCTGAACGACCTGTTCCTCGTCGGGAAGGATGTCGTAGGCGAGGTGCGAGTACACCGGCGCGCTGACCCGCTCGGCCCCGGACTTCACCTCGGTGACGAACCGCAGCAGCGCCCGCCGGTCGTAGCTTTCCGGGAAACCCTTGCGGTGCATGATCCCGCGCCGGACCAGCTCCGCACGCGGGTAGAGGAACCCGTCGGTCGTGACCAGGTCCACCCTCGGGTGATCCGGCCAGCGGGCGAGCAGCGTGCGCAGGATGCGCGCGGTGGTCGACTTGCCGACGGCGACGCTCCCGGCGATCCCGATGATGTACGGCACCTTGGTGCCCCGGCTGTCTTCGCCGAGGAACGTGGTGGTGGCTTCGTACAGTCGTTGCCGGGCGGCGACCTGGAGATTGATCAGCCGCGAGAGCGGGAGGTAGACCTCGGCGACCTCGGCGAGGTCGACCTGTTCACCGAGACCGCGCAGCCGCAGCAGTTCCGCGGCGGTCAGCGGCAGGGGAGTCGACCTGCGCAGCTCTCGCCACTGCTCACGGTGCAGCTCGACGTAGGGACTGAGCTCACGGACCCGCGGCATCGCACACTCCTCGCCCGTCGCCTGCGCTGGCGCCGTACAAAACCGTGTTGACGAGTTCTCGGCGGGTGAACGTGCCTCGAACCGGATGAAGCCGCTTTAACGGTAGGGCTTACGGCTCGTGAACGCGCTGCGATGTGATGTAGCCCGCTTCGAGGCGCTACCGTCCGTTACGGGGACGACCGGGCGTGAAGACCTCGTCCCAGGCCGCGGCGACCTGGCGGGCACAGGACGCGGGCGCGACCCCGCCGACGCCGGTACCGAGCCCCGGCATCGCGATCGTGTGCACGAGATCACGGACCCGTCCCTGGTCGACACTGCCGTCGCGCCACTGCCGGAACACCGCGCGGGCGGCAAGGTACGGGTGCACGGTGTCGCGCGGGAGGCGTTCGCCGGGTTCCCGCATCGTCGGCGCGCTGATCAGCCAGGCGGGCTCTGCCTCGCCTGTCGGCACGATCACCGCTTCGCCGATCGGAAGCTCGCCGCCGTGGTAGGCGAGGACCGCGCTGCGGACGTTCTGCTCGACGCCGGGGTACGCGCGGGCGTAGACGGCGTCGATACCGCCTCGCATCCAGCCGTAGGAGTTCGCGGGGCTGACGACGGCCTGCGCGACGACGTCGAGCACGGATCCGCGGTGCACGAAGACCCGGCCGTCGACGGTGTCCGCGACGGTCGTCCAGGCTTGGGCGAGCAGGTCATCGACGGCGCACAGCACCAGCTCCGGAGTGGGATGGTCCGGCACGGGAGCGAAAGAGGAGCCGACATCCTCGTGGCCGGTGTGCGTGCCCGGTTCGGCGGTCACGCCCTAAGCATGGCAAAAAAAGCCACCCGGCGTAACCGGTGCGCGTACCGGCTGTCCGAGTGAAAGTCGCCACCCGCGCCGTGCGTAATCTGGCGGGGTGTCACGGATCGCTTACTTCGGCCCACAGGGAACCTTCACCGAACAGGCCGCGCGCCGGCTCGCCTCCGGTGAGGAGCTGATCCCCGCGGAGACCATCCCGGCGGCACTTGCCGCGGTGCGCTCGGGCGCGGCCGGGGCGGCCTGTGTCCCGATCGAGAACTCGGTGGAGGGCGCGGTCACCGCCACCCTCGACAGCCTGAGCGAGGCCGAGCCGCTGGTCGCGGTGGCGGAGGTGCTGCTGCCCGTCCACTTCAGCGTGCTGACCCGCCCGGGGACGACCGAGATCCGCACCGTGGCGAGCCATCCGCACGCGCTCGCCCAGGTCCGGCACTGGGTCGAGGCGAACCTGCCCGGGGCGCATCCGGTCGCGACGTCGTCCACGGCGGCGGCCGCGGTCGCGGTGGCCGATGGCGAGTTCGACGCCGCCGTCACCGCGCCGGTCGCGGTCGAGCACTACCCGCTGGAGGTGCGGGCGACCGAGGTCGCCGACGTCCGCGACGCCAAGACCCGCTTCATCCTGGTGCGTGCTCCCGGCGAGCTGCCGGAGCCGACCGGGGCCGACCGCACGTCGATCGTCGCCGCCGCCACGAACCGGACCGGTGCCCTGGCGGAGCTGCTCACCGAACTGGCGGTCCGCGGGATCAACCTGACCAAACTGGACGCCCGCCCGACCAGGAACAACTTCGGCGAGTACCGCTTCTTCATCGACTTCGAGGGACACGTGGCCGAGCCCCGGATCGGCGACGCGCTGGCCGCGTTGCGCCGCCGGTGCCGCAACGTGCGGTTCCTCGGCTCCCACCCCCGCGCGGACAACGGCACGACCGAGATCGAGCCGGGCGCCGCCAACGAGGATTTCACCGACGCGATCGACTGGGTCCAGTCGGTTCGGAAGGGAGCACAGGCGTGAAACTTCTCCTCGTCCGCCACGGCCAGACCGAGGGCAACGTGCGTGGCGCGCTCGACACCGCGCTGCCGGGGCCGCCGCTCACCGAGCTGGGCCGGGAGCAGGCGCGGGACCTCGCGACGCGGCTGGACGGCGAGCCGATCGTCGCGGTCTACGCGTCGCAGGCCGTTCGCGCCCAGCAGACCGCCGCGCCGCTGGCCGCCAAGCTCGGCTTCGACGTCCAGGTCCTCGACGGCGTGCACGAGGTCGCCGCGGGCGATCTCGAAGGCAAGACGGACAAGGATTCGGTCACCACCTACATGAGTGTCGTGCGCCGGTGGACGCTCGGCGAGCTCGACCCGCCGATCCCCGGCGGCGAGACCGGCGCGCAGGTCCGCGCCCGGCTGCTCGACGCGGTCGCCCGGCTGCGCGCCAAGCACGAGCAGGCCGACCCCGACGGCACGGTGGTGCTGGTGAGCCACGGTGGCGCGATCCGGCTTGGCGGCGAATGGCTCGCCGGCAACGTGACCGCCGAGATCGCCAACCAGGGCCTCATCCCCAACACCGGCGTCGTCGAACTCGTCGGGACCCCCGACGGCTGGACCTGCCTCACCTGGGCGGATCACCCCGTCGAACCCTGACCTGGGCTGGACTCCACTGGGGGCTGAAGGACGCTTTCGCCGCATGACATGCGGGGAAAGCGTCCTTCACCGCGTCTCATGTGGGTAAGGCTCCTTTCAGCCCGTTTGCCTCCGCTCCCGCCGGGGAACACAGCACACAAGATCGATTAACACCTTGTGGGGAATTAACCGGTCGAGCGCAACCCCGGCAGCGGACGACACGTCTACTGGACGGTGGGTCACCCGGACACAGGGAGGCGAATGACCATGGTTCGTTCGAAGTTGATCTCCATCGGCGGTCTCGTCGCGGGTACCGCCGGGCTGTTGCTGTTCAGTGCGTGCGGTTCGGGGACCGCGCCCGTCGCACAGAACACGTCCCCGTCCGCGTCGAGTTCGGCTCCGGACACCTCCGTGGCGCCCAGCGCGACTTCTTCGGCTTCGACGCCGGCTCCGCAGCCCGTCCAGCCGCCCGCGCAGGCGTCGAAGAACGACGGGCTCTGCAAGGCGGGCGACGTCAAACTGTCCATCAAGGACAGTGACGCCGCGGCGGGCACGGTGTACCGGAAGCTCGTCATCACCAACTCGAGCGGGCATTCGTGCACCATCCAGGGCTTCCCCGGCATCTCCTACGTGACGGGCGCCGACGGTCACCAGGTCGGCGAGGCGGCGTACCGCGACGGCAGCAAAGGCGAGCCGGTCCAGCTGAACAACGGCGAGAGCGCGATCGCCGACGTCGGCTTCGTGAACGTCCGCAACTACGACGAGGCCGTCTGCAAGCCCACCGAGACCAGGGGCCTGCGCGTGTACCTGCCGCAGGAGACGGCGTCGAACTTCGTGCCGGTGCAGGGGCTCGGGTGCGCCGGGAAGATCCCCGGCAACCAGCTGACCGTGAAGACCGTCCACAAGGGCTAGAGCCGAAACCCTCGTGAGTGGCAAGGACGGTTCTAACCGTCCTTGCCACTCACGAGGCCGTTCGGTGACTAGAGCTGCGTGCAGAGCTGTTCGGCCTGCGCGAGGTGCCGCTGCCCCGAGATCTGGTTGAAGTGCAGGCTGAACACCATCCGGCTGACGCCGTCGATGTGGTCGGCCAGCGGCCGGTAGGTGTCGTTGGCGGCGGCCGCCGCGGCGGAGAGTTCGCGGGCGGCCGTCATCCGGTGCAGGACCTCGGGCGCCAGGACCGCCACGGTCCGCTCGCCGGGCGCGGAGTCGGTGGTGTCGGGGATCGTGCCGACCCTGGCCAGCGCCGAGCACGCCGCCTGCGCGTCTTCGAGCGCCCCCGCGTTGACGCCCGAGAGCGCCCAGAGCATGCCGATCACGCCACCGCCGATCACGAAACCGGCGACCGCGGTGAGCACCTGCGGGCGTCTGGAAGGTTCTGTCGTCCCCACGCCGGCCTCCGGCACCAGTGTCTGCTGCATCGCGGACCTCCCCGTCACCCGTGGCGGTGATGGGCTATTTCAGCACCAAAGGCCTTGGTTTTCACCGGTCTTGGTGGAGAACCCGCTGCTCCGTGGCCGATTCGTCATCGAAGGCGCCGGGCCGTAACGAGACGAACGCGAAACCGGCTACGCCGAACAGCAGCAGCCCGGACGTGAGGAACGTCCGGGCCGGGGAACCGAGGGCGTGGGTGAGGACGCCGCCGAGCAGGGCGCCGATCGGGATCGCTCCCCAGACGACGGTGCGCCACACGCCCAGCACCCGGCCGAGCAGGTCGCCGGGGACGAGGGTGTGCCGCGCCGTCCCGAGCACGATGTTCACCGCGACGACTGCCGCCGCGAACAGGCCGAACAGCGCCGCCCCCGCCACCGGCGAACCCGTCAGGCCCATGCCGGTGAACGCCGCTCCGCAGCAGGCCGTGCCGCCGAGGAGCACCGCGCGACGACTGGACGCCTTCACCAGCCGTGGGGCGACGGCCGCGCCGAGCAGGCCGCCGATACCGCCGACGAACGCGAAGAGCCCGAAGGCCGCTTCGCTGAGCTGCAGGTACTCGATCGCGTACAGCACCAGCTGCGCCTGCGCGAGTTCGCTGACCAGGCTGATCGCCCCGGCGAGGACGACCAGGCGCAGCACGAGCCGGCTCCGCTTCAGCCAGCGGAAACCCTCCGCCAGCTCGGTGCGGAGGTCGGTGGTGGCGCGCTCGGCGGCTCGCGGCCGGTAGCTTCCGGCGAGGCCGATCAACACGACGGCCGCGATCGCGAAGCCCACCGAGTTGAGCAAGAACGGGAAGGTCGCGAAGAGCGCGAAAGTGGCGCTGCCGACCGGCCCGCCGAGGAAGGTCTGGCCGACGATCTCGGTGGCCTGGAGCTTGCTGTTCGCGCCGTCGAGCGAACCCTCGCCGACGACCGCCGGGATGAGCACGTTCGCGGCGCTGTCGGCGACCACTTCCGCGAACCCGATGAGCAGGGCGGCGGCGTAGACCATCCAGATCGTCACGCCGCCCACGGCGACCAGCGCGGCCGTCCCGCCGACGACCACCGCGCGGACGCTGTTCGCGAGGATCATCGCCCGCCGCCGGTCGACCCGGTCGAGCAGCGCGCCCGCCGGGAGCGCGAACAGCAGCCACGGCAGGAACTGGGTCGCCGAAAGACCGGCGATGAGCAGCGGATCCCGGGTCAGGGTGACCGCGAGCAGCGGGAACGCGACCTTGCCGATACCGTCGCCGAGATTCGACGCCGCGCTGGACGCGAGCAGCCAGCGCAACCGCCGGTCGCTCCTCCTTCGCACCGTCGACTCGGCCATGCAGCGCCTCCCCAGGCATTCGCCGACGACGGCCGGCGACAACGTGTCGAAAAGTTTAGCGGGGCTGTCGCCCAAAGTGGCTGGGTTGTTACAGCCAGTTAAGAATCCGGAGAACCCTTGGTGCTCCACGCACAAAAATCACCGACCATGCCACCTCCGGCGCGGAATCCGTCGCCGGGGGAGCGAGGGACCTTTGCTATCACTCGCCCGGCGGCTCAACCCCAGCCGAGTTCGTGCAACCGCTCGTCATCGATGCCGAAATGGTGCCCGACCTCGTGGACCACCGTGATCAGCACCTCCTCGACGACGTCCTCCTCGGTGTCGCACATCTGCAACAGCGGGCGCCGGTAGATCGAGATCCGGTCGGGCAGCACCCCGCCGTACTCGTGGGTCCGCTCGGTCAGCGCGACCCCGTGATAGAGCCCGAGGATCGTGGGCGACTCCTCGTTGAACTCCTCCACGAGCACCACGACGTTGTCCATGGCGTCCGCGAATTCGGGCGGGAGCTCGTCCAGCGCCTCCGACACCAGCTCTTCGAAACGCTGCTGCGTCATCTCGACGGGCACGCGATCACCCTCCGGTCTTCGGGGGCGAGGAAGACGACGGCGGCGGGGACTCGCCGGTGCCGACCTTGACGCTCCCGGTGACCGGAGCCAGCCCCTTGTTCTCCGGCAGGACCGCCGCGACCTTGCAGTTCACCAGCGTCGACCCGGCGTCCCAGCTCTCCTGCTCGCGGACGTCCCAGCTGATGATGAGCTTCTTCGCCGCGAGATCCGCGTTGCCGGTGTACTCCTGCGAGGCCGTCGAGCATTCGGTGTCCAGCCAGGTGTTCTGCTGCTCCTGCGAGGGGTAGCCGTCCTTGAACTTCGTCTTGAGGTCGAGCGTCGCGAAGATCTCGTACGAATGCGCCTGCGCGCAGTCGATCGGGTCGCCGAAGCTGTTGTTGAGCAGCGCGAGGCAGGTGCCCGGCTCCCACACCGCGGACTGGTTCTGCTCCTTGGCGGGCCCCTTGGTCGGCTGCAGCTTGCCGCCCTGGCCCGCCCATTGCAGGCCGCACCGCAACTGCCGGTCACCGTCGGCCCACTGCGCGGGTGTCGGCCGGAGCAGGTTCATGCTGAGCTTGCCGTAGGGATCGAGGTTACGGCCGAGATACGGCTTGACGTCGATCGTGCACTGCGACCGGGAGATCTCCTGCCACTGCTCCAGGTTCGGGCTCGGCACCCCCGGCGGGTACTGCGCGCCGATGTCGACGATGCTGGTGACCTCGAACAGGTGCGACTCCGTGCACGGCACCCGCCGCGCGTCGGTGGCGTCCGGATTGTTCCAGGTCAGACAGGTGCCAGGGGGAGATTGGAACGCCTCGGCCGCGGCGGGCGACAGTTTGGGGGCGCCGCCGCCCGCACCGCCCTCCGGGCCCACGTTCCACGAAAACGCCACACTCAGCGAAAGCGCGATGATCGCGCCCACGAACACGCCGGCCATGAGAAGCCGGGTGCGCAGGGTGCTCAGCGCGTTTCGCGGATCACGGAACCGCTCGGCCTGTTGAGACATCCACTCCATGATGCCCGCGCCGCACGTAAGGTGCGCGTACCGGGTGGTTAGTGTTGGACACGAGTTCGGGCCGGCGGGCGATTACGGAGCTTCGATGACGCAGGATGACAACCAGGGGGCACAAGCGCCTCAGGAGCCGCCCAAGCGCGGTTCGATGCGCTTCCAGGACAGCAGCACGCAGGCGCGGCAGCCGTCGCTGGCCGAGCAGCGGGCACGCCAGCAGGCGCTGGCGGAGCAGCAGCGCCAAGAGGCGATGGCGGCCGAGGCCGCTCGCGCCGCCGAGAAGAAGTCTTCGACCAAGAAGAAGATCCTGATCGGCACCGGGGTGACCGTCGGCCTGGTCGGCCTGGTCGCGACGTTCTACACGGTCGCGAAGCCGGAGAACGTCACGGCCGTCTGCACCACCAAGGACGGGATCGTCGACCAGGACGACAACTGCGACGAGCGGTACGTGACGTCGCACGGCGGCTACCACTCCGGTGGCTTCTTCTTCATCCCGATTCCGGGCGGCGGCGGATACAACAGCTACCGCTACAACTACGGCGGCACCGGGACCATCGGACAGCGCGTGTCCGGGGGCTCGTACACCGCGCCGTCGGGCGCGAACATCAGCACGAAGTCGGGCAAGTCCGTCCAGCGCGGCGGGTTCGGCATCAGCGGCAAGAGCGGCGGCAGCGGTAAGAGCGGGGGCTCGTAGGTGTACCGGGATTCCAAGCCGCCCCGGCGGGACTGGCAGAACATCGTCGAAGAGCAGGGGCTGGTCTTCGGCACGCCCGCGCGCGACGGCTCCGGCAAATCCCGGCCGTACTGGGACGAGTCGGTCCACTACGTCTTCGACATGGACGAGATCCTGTCGGTCGAGGCGGACGTCGAACTGCTGCACTCGATGTGCCTCGAAGCGGTCGACAACGTGATCACCACCGAGCAGTACCACCGCTTCGGTATCCCGGAGTGGGTCTGGCCGCATATCGCGGAGTCGTGGAAGCGGCAGGATCCGCACGTCTACGGCCGGTTCGACCTGCGCTACGACGGCAAGAGCCCGGCGAAGCTGCTCGAGTACAACGCCGACACCCCGACCTCGCTGCTCGAGGCCGCGGTGCTGCAGTGGCACTGGAAGACCGCGGTCTTCCCCGACGACGACCAGTGGAACTCGATCCACGAGAAGCTCGTCGAGCGCTGGGGCGAACTCGCCGACAAGCTGCCCTCGAACGAGCTGCACTTCACCTGGTCTTCGGCCGACCCGTCCGGTGAGGACCACGTGACGACGGCGTACCTGCAGGAGACCGCGGCCGAGGCCGGGCTGGACACCGTCGGCCTGTCGATCGAGGAGATCGGCTGGGACCCGGTGCTCAAACGGTTCGTCGACCTCGAAGAGGCGCAGATGGCGACCGTGGTGAAGCTCTACCCGTGGGAATGGGTGGTCGACGAGGAGTTCGGCCGCTTCGCCGTGGAGACCATGCCGCGCACGCTGTGGGTCGAGCCGCTGTGGAAGATGATCCTCTCCAACAAGACGCTGCTCGCGATCCTGTGGGAGAACTACCCGGGGCATCCGAACCTGCTGCCCGCCTTCGCCGACGATCCCGGCCTGCTGACCGAGTACGTCCGCAAGCCGAAACTCGGCCGCGAGGGCGCGAACGTGCAGATCGTCGCCACCGGCTACGAGACGCAGACCGACGGGGTCTACGGCGCGGAAGGGTTCGTCTACCAGGCGTTCGACCCGCTCCCGGAGTTCCAGGGTTACCGGCCCGCGCTCGGCGCGTGGATCGTCGGGGACCAGGCCGCCGGTCTCGGTATCCGCGAGACCGCGGGACTCGTCACGGACGACGGTGCGGCGTTCGTCCCGCACCGCATCGTCGAGTCGTGATAGAAGCAACCGCACAAACCTGACATTTCCTGACTTCTGGAGAACCCCTGTGACCACCACCCTTGCGCTGTCCGACACGTTCGGCTCCGACCTCGTGCGAGGGATCGGCGCGATCCTGCTGTACGGCGTCGTCGGCCTGCTGATGATGTTCGCCGGGTTTTGGGCGATCGACTGGACCACTCCCGGCAAGCTGTCCCAGCTGGTCACCCGTGGCCTGCCGAACGCGGTCATCGTCACCGCGTCGGGTCTGCTGTCGATGGCGTTCATCATCGTCGTGGCGATCGCGAACTCCGCCAGCGACCTGACCGAGGGCCTCATCACCTCGCTGGTCTACGGCCTGCTCGGCGTCATCGTGCAGGTGCTCGCCGTCCGGCTGCTGGAGTGGGCGACCCGTATCGACATCCGCTCGACCATCGAGAGCGAGAAGTTCGCCCCGGCCAGCGTCGTCGTCGCGGCCGCGCATCTGGCCCTCGGCCTGATCGTGGCCGTCGCCATCTCGTGACGGTTTGAAATGGCCACAGCCTGACATCCTGAAACCGGCATAGGCGCACGATTCCCACTAACGTGGGAGTCGTGCGCCTTTTAAGGACACCGGACGACCGGTTCTCGGACCTGCCCGATTTCGACTTCGAGCCGCGCTACGCGGAACTCGTCGACCTTCACGGCGGCGTGATCAGAGTGGGATACGTGGAGGCCGGACCCGAGGACGGGCCGCCCGTCCTCCTGCTGCACGGCGAGCCGACCTGGTCCTACCTCTACCGCAAGGTCATCCCGGTGCTCGCCGACGCCGGGCTGCGCGCCATCGCGCCCGACCTGGTCGGCTTCGGCCGATCCGACAAACCCGGCGACATGGTCGACCACACCTACCAACGGCACGTCGAGTGGATGCGCGCGTTCGCCTTCGACGTCCTCGACCTGACCGACGTCACCCTGGTCGGCCAGGACTGGGGCGGCCTGATCGGCCTGCGGCTGGTCGCCGAGAACCCCGACCGCTTCGCCAGGGTCGTCGCGGCCAACACCGGCCTCCCGACCGGCGACACCGACATGCCCGAGCTCTGGCACAAGTTCCGCGACGCCATGGAGAACGCCCAGGTCATCGACATCGGGCGGTTCGTCCAATCGGGCTGTCAGACGAAGCTGCCCGAGGAGGTCCGCGCCGCCTACGACGCGCCCTTCCCGAACGAGATGTACAAGGCCGCTCCGCGCGCGATGCCGTCGCTGGTGCCGATCACCCCGGACGATCCGGCCTCGGCCGCCAACCGGGCCGCGCTGAAGGTGCTGTCCGAACTGGACAAGCCGTTCCTGGTCTCGTTCTCCGACGGGGACCCGATCACCGCGCCGTGGGGCCTCGAACTGCGGGCCTCGATGCGCGGCGCCCGCGAACTGGAGCATCCGACGATCACCGGCGCCGGCCACTTCCTGCAGGAGGACGCCGGCGGTCGGCTGGGCGAGGTCGTCGCCCGGTTCGCGCGCTCCTGATCCTCGTGAGTGGCAAGGACGGTTAGAACCGTCCTTGCCACTCACGAGGTTGTCAGGAGATGGCAGCCAACGCGTCCACGATGACGCCCAGGCCCTCCGCGGCCTCTTCGGCGGTCAGTGTCATCGGCGGCGCGATCCGCAGCACGTTGCCGTGCAGCCCGCCCTTGCCGATCAGCAGCCCCCGCGCCTTGGTCTCCTCCATCATCCGCGCCGCGGCGCCCGGGTTCGGCGTCATCCCGCCCGGCTCGACCAGCTCGACACCGATCATCAGGCCCTTGCCGCGCACGTCCCCGATCAGCGGGTTCCCGGCCGCGCGCAGGCCGTCGAGCAGTTCGTTGCCGCGGGCGAGCGCGTTGGCCTGGAGGTCGTGGTCGGCGATGTGGTCGAGCACCGCGGCCGCGCCCGCCATGGCGACCGGGTTCCCGCCGAAGGTCGAGATCGAGTTCGCGGTGAGACAGTCGACGAGGTCGCCGCGCGCCACGAGACCGCCGATGGCGAGACCGTTGCCGAGACCCTTCGCGAAGGTCATCGCGTCGGGGACGACGTCGTGCGCCTGGATCCCCCAGTAGTGTTCCCCGGTTCGTCCCCAGCCGGTCTGGACCTCGTCGGAGATGAACAGGATCCCGTACTGGTCGAGGACCTCCTTCATCGCCTTGAACAGGCCGTCCGGCGGTGAGCTGAAACCGCCGACGCCCTGGATCGGCTCGGCGATCATGCAGGCGACGTCGCCCGAAGTGCCCGTCTCCAGCACGTCGACGAGGTCCGCGACGCACGCGTCGATGTACTCGGTGTCCGAAAGCGCCCGGAAGGGGCTGCGGTACCGATAGCCGCCGTGCACGTAGCTCACCTTCACCGGGCTGAGCGACGACGCCGACCAGCCGCGGTTGCCCGTGATGCCGACCGTCGCGAACGACCGCCCGTGGTACGAGTTCCGCATCGCCAGCACCTGGTTGCTGCGCCGGTACTGGGTGGCGAGCATGAGCGCGGTGTCGTTGGCCTCGGTCCCGGAGTTGGTGAAGAACACCTTGGCGTCGGGGATGCCGGAGAGCTTCGCGATGCGCTCGGCCAGTTCGACCTGCGAGCGGATCAGGTACAGCGTCGACGTGTGCAGGATGCCGGTGTCGAGCTGCTTGCGCACGGCGTCGCTGATCGCCGAGACGTCGTAGCCCATCGAGTTGGTCAGGATGCCCGCGAAGAAGTCCAGGTAGGTGCGCCCGGTCGAGTCGATGACCCGGCGGTCCTGCGCGTGCACGATCTCGATCGGCTCGTCGTAGTAGAGCGCCAGCCACGACGGCAACACCGCCTTGTGCCGCGCCAGCAGGTCCGCATCGGTCATCGGGTTTCTCCGTCCGCAGCAGGGAGATCTCAGTATGGGGAGCGGCCGAAACGGGCGGCAACGATCAGACTGTCGGGTTATCCGCGCGGACCCGCACATTCTGTTCGACCAGCACGGACTACCCTCAGCACTCGTGATTGACCCCAGGACTCTGCGCGATGAACCGGACGTCGTGCGCGCTTCGCAGCGCGCCCGTGGCGAGGACGAAGGAGTGGTCGACAAGCTGCTCTCCCTCGACTCCCGTCGCCGCTCCTCCATCGCCGCCGCCGACAAGCTGCGCGCCGAGCAGAAGTCGCTGGGCAAGCTGATCCCGAAGGCGCAGGGCGACGAGCGGGCCGAGCTCCTCGCCAAGGCGAAGGAGCTGGCCGCCCAGGTCAAGACGGCCGAGGTCGAGCAGACCGAGGCGTCGGAGGAGTTCGAGCAGCTGCACCGTCTGGTGCCGAACCTCGTCCACCCAGACGCGCCCGAAGGCGGCGAAGACGACTACGTCGTGCTCAAGCACGTCGGCGAGCCGAAGAAGTTCGACTTCGAGCCGAAGGACCACCTCGAACTCTGCGAGGGTCTCGGCGCGCTCGACATGGAGCGCGGTGCGAAGGTCTCGGGCTCGCGGTTCTACTTCCTCACCGGCGTCGGCGCCCAGCTGCAGCTCGGCCTGCTGAACATGGCGATCGCGCAGGCGACCGCGAACGGCTTCACCCCGATGATCACGCCGACCCTGGTGCGGCCGGAGATCATGGCAGGCACCGGATTCCTCGGCGCGCACTCGTCGGAGGTCTACCGGCTGCGCGACGACGACCTGTACCTCGTCGGCACCTCCGAGGTCCCGCTCGCCGGCTACCACGCCGACGAGATCCTCGACCTCGGCAAGGGCGCGAAGCGGTACGCGGGCTGGTCTTCCTGCTACCGCCGCGAGGCCGGTTCGTACGGCAAGGACACCCGCGGCATCATCCGCGTGCACCAGTTCGACAAGGTCGAGATGTTCGTCTACACGCGTCCCGAGGACGCCGAGGCCGAGCACGCGCGCCTGCTGGACTGGGAAGAGCAGATGCTCGCCAAGATCGAGGTCCCGTACCGGGTGATCGACACCGCCACCGGCGACCTCGGCACCTCCGCGTACCGGAAGTTCGACTGCGAGGCGTGGGTGCCGTCGCAGGACACCTACCGCGAGCTGACCTCGACGTCGAACTGCACGACGTTCCAGGCCCGCCGCCTCGGTATCCGCTACCGCGACGACGACGGCCGTCCGCAGACCGTCGCCACGCTGAACGGCACGCTCGCCACCACCAGGTGGATCGTCGCGATCCTGGAGAACCACCAGCTCGAAGACGGTTCGGTCCGGGTGCCGGAGGCGCTTCGTCCCTTCCTCGGCGGAACCGAGGTGCTCACGCCGGCATCGAAGTAGGGTCCGCACCGAGGAGGGACCCGATGAACCGCCGCAGCACATCGATCACCGCGCTCGTCGCGGTGATCCTCCTGCTCGGCGGATGTTCCGAGACGATCTCGGGTACGGCGTCGCCGGTGCCCGGCCAGGGGCCGGTGCTCACCAAGGCGGCGCCGTGCTCGTTGCTCGCCCCGGAACACGCCGACGCGCTGGCGCTCAAGCTGCCGGGTGTCGAGACCAAGGGCAACAAGGCCCAGCTGGTCCCGCCGATGTGCCTGCTGTCCGAACGCGACGATTCGCCGCGCGGGGTGTCCCTTTCGATCACGCAGAGCATCGACATCCCGCTGAACGACTTCTACGCCGGTGCCCAGCCCGGTGAGAAGTACGGCATCGGCGGCTTCACCTGGACGCGCTACGCGTCCCCGCTCGGCCCGACGGCCTGCTCGCTCAGCACCGAACTCGGGCCGACCTCGTTCGTCGAGCTCGGCAGCGAGACCCAGACGGGCGCGCCCGAGGCGACGGCCTGTGACCTCGCGCTCGCCGCGGCCCCCGCGATCGCGTCGAAGCTGCCCGGCGGCGAGCCGAACCCGAAGATCGTCGCGCCGCCCGGGCAGAAGAAACCCGAGCCGTCCGGTCCGTTGCTGCAGGTCGACCCGTGCACGCTGCTGAAGCCCGACGAAGCCGCGAAGCTGGCCATCGCCGCGGGCACCCCGGTCGATCCGGCCAATCTGGCGAATCCCGAGGACAAGGGCTGCGAGTGGAAGGACTCCGACGGCGAAAAGGGGCAGCGTCCGCTGAACGTGACGCTCTTCCCGTCGACGGCCGTCGCCGACGTCGCCGGACTCGAAGGCACTCCCGAGGAAACCGATCTCGCCGGTCGCAAGTGGACGGTCCGGTCCGACACCGCCACGAAGTACTGCACGGCCGCGCTGCCGATCACCGGGACGTCCACCGTGAAGGTCTCCAGCGGCCACTGGGACGACGGGGCGAAAGCCTGTGACCTGCTGCGGGCCGCGCTGCCGACGGTGAGCGCCGCGCTGCCCGCCGGTTCGTGAACGGCGGCCGCGCACAAGTAGTGTGCGAGCCGATGAGGAGGGGACGCATGCGGTTTCGGAACTCGCTCGCGATCGGGCTGGCGGTGCTGGCGCTCGGCGGCTGCACGTCGACGATCGCCGGAACGGCCTCGCCGGTGCCCGGACAGGGACCGGTCGTCACGAAGGCCGAGCCGTGCACCATGCTCTCGGAGGAATACGCGAAGGCGCTGGGAGTCACGTATCCGGGGGAGGAGCGTGCCGCCAAACCCGAGCAGAAGGTCCCCGCGGTCTGCCGGTTCCGCAAGCTGGAGGACGCGAGCAAGGCGTCGAACCTCGAAATCTCGCTGAGCAAGGACCTGTCCTTGAACGAGTACATGAACGGCGCCCTGCCCGGCGAGAAGTTCGGCATCGGCGGCTTCACCTGGACTCGGTACGCCACCATCCTCGGGCCGACCTACTGCTCGCTGAGCACGGAGATCACGCCGGACTCGTTCGTGGAGATCGCCAGCGAGAGCCCCGACCACACCGAGGCCAACGCGTGCGATCTCGCCAAGGCGGCGGCCCCGGCCGTGGCGTCGAAGCTGCCGGGTGGGGAGCAGAACCCGCAGATCACCGCCCCGCCAGGGCAGAAACCCGCCGAGCCGGGCGGGCCCCTGGTGAGCACCGATCCGTGCGCCATGCTCAAGCCCGAGCAGACCGCCCAGTTGAGGCTCGGACCCACGGGCGAGCCGATGAAGTCCAGCGCCGACCCGAACCAGTTCGGCTGCGAGTGGGCCGACACGGACGGCGAGAAGGGCGAGAAGGCGCTCGACCTGTGGTTCTACACGACGAAGGCGATGGACGAGACGCCGACGCTGATCTCGCAGGGGCAACCGCAGGACTTCGACTCCGCCGGCCGCAAATGGAAGATCTACACCGAGCCGGGCAGCAAGCTGTGCGCGGCTGGGGTCGCGATCACCGCGACGTCGACGGTGGCGATCATCGCGGGCAACCTCGACGACCCCGCGAAGGCGTGTGACGTGATCAAGGCCGCGGTCCCGCTGTTGAGCGCGAACCTGCCGCCTTCCTCCTAGGCGCTCACCTCGTCGGCGATGTGCTTCGCGATCTCCAGTGCGCTGGTCGCCGCCGGTGAGGGCGCGTTCAGGACGTGCACCTGGTTCCGCGCGGTCTCGATCAGGAAGTCGTCGACGAGCGCGCCGTCCGGGCGCAGCGCCTGTGCCCGGACACCGGAGCCGTGCCGCACGATGTCGTCCTCGGTGACGGCGGGCAGGAGCCGCGCGAGGCTTTCGGCGAAGCGGCGCCTCGAGAACGAGCGGCGGATCTCGTCGAGCCCGGTCGGGTACGCGTACTTGCGCGCGAGCCGCCAGACGCCGGGGAAGCGGGCGACTTCGGCGAGGTCCTTCGCGGAGACGTCGCGCCAGGTGTAGCCCTCGCGCCGCAACGCGAGCACGGCGTTGGGTCCGGCGTGCACACTGCCGTCGAGCATGCGGGTCAGGTGCACGCCGAGGAACGGCAGCGACGCGTCGGGGACCGGGTAGATCAGGCCACGTACCAGGTGGCGGCGTTCGGGTTTCAGTTCGTAGTACTCGCCGCGGAACGGCACGATCCGCGCGCTCGGGGTGAGCCCGGCGAGCCTGGCCACCCGGTCGGCGTGCAGGCCCGCGCAGTTGACGAGGGCGTCCGCGCGGATCACGTCGTCGCCGGTCGCCACCTCGACGCCGCCGGTGCGGCCGGGGCGGATCCCCAGCGCGGGCGTGCCGAGCCGCAGGTCGGCGTCGGATTCGTCGAGCAGCCGCACGAGCGCGGCGCAGACGGCGGGGAAGTCGATGATGCCGGTGGATTCCACGCGCAACGCGGCGACGCACGAGACCTCGGGCTCGTATTCGCGGGCCTCGCTCGGGGTGATCAGCTTGGCCGGGACCCCGTTGGCCTCCGCGCGTTCGGCGAGCACCTTGAGCGCCGGAAGCTCGGCTTCGGAGGTGGCGACGACCAGTTTGCCGCAGACCTCGACGGGCACGCCGTACTGCCGGGCGAAGTCCACAATGGACCGATTGCCGGCGGTCGACATCCTGGCCTTGAAGGAACCCGGCTTATAGTAGAGCCCCGCGTGCACGACGTTCGAGTTGTGCCCGGTCTGGTGGGCGGCCCAGTGCTCCTCCTTTTCGAGCACCGTGACGTCCAGGCCCCGTTTGGTCAGCTCCCAGGCGGTGGCGAGCCCGACGATCCCGCCCCCGATGACTACGACTGTGCGCACGATCGACCAGGTTACCCGGAGCGCTACCTGACAGCTGTCAGGTTAGGTGGTAGCGTACCTGACCGATGTCAGGTAAGCGGTTGAGCAGGGAAGAACGCCGCGAGCGGATCCTGGCCGCGGCGGCGCGGGTGTTCGCCGCGTCCGGGTACGACGCGGCGGGGATGCGCGAGGTCGCGACGGCCGCCGGGATCAGCACACCCGTGCTCTACGACCATTTCCCGGCCAAGGCGGCGCTGTACGCCGGTCTACTGGAGTCCGAAGTGGACAGTCTGCTGGCCGGATGGGCGGAGCTGCCGCCGTCGGACACCGCCGAGGGGCTGCTGCGCGCCAGGGTGGCGGCGATCTTCGCCTGGATGGAGACGAACGAACGCGGCTGGCGGATGATCTTCGCCGAGACGCCGTCCGACGAGGGCGTCGCCGAGGTGCACCGGCGCGGCCAGGCCAGGGCGACCGCGCAGCTGACCGAGGTGTTCGCCCAGGTCCCAGGCCTGGCGCTGACCGCGGACCTGCCGCGCGACCGCGCGAACGAAGCGCTCGCCGAAGCGGCGAAGAGCGCGCTGAACGCCATCGCCACCTGGTGGTGGGACAACCGCGACATCCCGCGGGAGCAAGTCGTCGCGCTCACGACGGATCTGTTGTGGCGCGGGCTGGGGAACCTGATCCAGGAGGACCGATGAGCATCGAAACCACCGAGCGGTATCGCCGCGCCCTCGAGACCCGGGACGTGGACCTCGCGCTGAGCGTCTTCGCGCCGGACGCGGTGGTGCGTTCGCCGCTGACCAGCCGGGTCCGGTTCAGCGGGCACGCGGAACTCAGGCCACTGCTGGAAGTCGCCTACGCGCATCTGCGCGACGTCCGGTTCCACACGGACACGGGCGATGGGGCGACGCGGGTCGTCGTCTACACCGCGCGCATCGGCGGCGAAGAGATCGAAGAGGCGGCGGTGCTGAAGCTCGGCGAAGACGGGCTGATCACCGAAGTGACGCTCTTCGTGCGGCCGCTGCCCGGGCTCGTCGCGCTGATGGACGCCTTCGGCCCGGACATCGCGCGCCGCAACGGCCGCACCTTCGCCGCCCGGCTGCTCGCGGTGGCCGCGAAACCCTTGCTGGCCATGGTCCGGTCCGGTGACCGGCGGGCGGTCCCGCTCGCCGGACCCCGTTGACGAGCGGGGCGCTGAAGGACGCTTTCCCCGCATCTCATGCGACGAAAGCGTCCTTCGCTGCGTCCCATGCGGTGAAGGACGCTTTCAGCCCACGGGAAGCGGAACGGGGGCAGGCTCGTCTTCGGGGTCTTCGAGGACCTTCGGCACCCCACGCAAGGTGAACAAGACGCTCACCGCCAGCACCGCCATCAACCCCGCCGAGCACAGCATCGTCACCTGCAACCCGTCGACGAACGCCAGTTTCGCGTTGGCCAGGACCAAGGTGCCCTGCTCAGGCGGAAGCTGAGCCGCGACCTGGACGGCGCCGCCGAGGGTGTCCGAGATCGCTTCCGGCGGCACGCCCGGCGGGATGACGAGTTCGCTCCGGTACAGCGCGCCGAGCACGCTGCCGAGGACGGCGATCCCCAGCGCCCCACCGAGTTCGGTCGCCGTCTCGGAGATCGCCGACGCCGCGCCCGCCCTGGCCTTCGGCACGACGCCGAGCACCGTGTCCGTCGCGACAGTGAGGATCAGCGCCAGCCCCACGCCGAAGACGATCATCGCCGCGAGCAGGTCCGGGTAGACGATCGTCACGCCGATCTCCGAATACAACGCGAACCCGGCCGCCGACAGCGCGCAGCCCAGCCCGATCGTGACCGCGCGGCCGAAGAGCTTGATCCCCAAGGGCGCGAGCACCCCGCCGAGGACCGCGCCGCCCATCCCCGGCAGTCCGGCGAGCCCCGACTTCAGCGGTGACCAGCCCGCCACCAGCTGCAGATACTGCGCGAACATCAGCGACACCGCGAGCTGCGCGAACATCGCCACGATCGTGGTGCCGACGGTCGCCGAGAACGCCCGCCGCGCGAACAGCTTCAGATCCATCAGCGGTTCGGCCAGCCGCGGCTGCCGCAGGACGAACGCCAGCAGGCAGCCGAGCCCGAGCACCGCGGCGACCGCGATGTCCCAATGTCCCCAGCCCTGGTACGCGACTTCCTTGATCGTGTAGACGATCCCGACCATGCCGACGATCGACAACAGCACGCTGAGGACGTCGATCCGGCCCGGGGCGGGGTTCTTCGATTCGGGCAGGATCAGCGCGCCCGCGATCACCATGACCACCACCACGGGCACGTTGACCAGGAACACCGAACCCCACCAGAAATGGTCGAGCAGGAAACCGCCGACGAGCGGCCCCATGCCGAAGCCGAGGATCGTCAGCCCGCTCGAAACCCCGATCACGGCCGCGCGTTCCTTGCCGGTGAACACGTTCCGCACGATCGACAGGGTCGACGGCATGAGCGTCGCGGCGGCGACCCCGAGCAGTGCGCGGGCGGCGATCAGGAGTTCCGCCGTCGGCGCGTACGCCGTGATCACCGAAGCGACCCCGAACAGCGACGCCCCGATCAGCAGCAGCTTCTTCCGGCCGACGCGGTCGCCGATGTTCCCCATCGTGATCAGCAGCCCGGCGAGCGCGAAACCGTACGCGTCGGCGATCCACAGCAGTTCCGTCGTCGACGGGTGCATCTGCTCCGAAAGCGACGGCAGCACCAGATGCAGCACGGTCAGATCGATCGCGATCAGCAGCTGCGCCAGTACGCAGACCGCGACGGTGCCGATCTTGCGGCCCTTGCCGATGGTCACCGCGATACCCCGAAGGTGAGCTCGGCCGAGTGCCGCGCGGTGCCGTTCTCTCCGTCACCCAGGTAGAACCGCGTGCTGAGGGTGCGGGCCGCCGGGTCGAGGACGCTGCGCCACAACGTCCGCCACGGTGCGCCGGGCTCGACGGCGAAGGCCGCCGCGTCGAGCGCCGCGCGCGGCCCGGCGCCGGCCTCCTTGGTGACGGTGCGCAGCCGCTCGTAGGTGCGCATGGTCTCCGGGGTGTCCTCGGGCAGCGCGTCGATGTCCGGGTGGCGATGCAGCAGGTGGTTCGTCACGCACAGCGGTCCGTCGGCGACCTCGACGAAGTACTCGACGTCGTGCGCTCCGCGTTCGTACACGAAGCCGCGGCCGGAGGCGTCGGCGACGATGTAGTGGCAGGGCGCGCCGTGCGCGTACTGCTTGGCGAGCATCAGCGCTTCCTTGGCCTCGTCGACGGTTTCGCAGGTGTCGAGCAGGTACCGGCACACCTGCAGCACCGAGAGGCCCGCCTGCGGACCGTGCTCCAGCGGCATGGCCGTCTCGACCTCGGCCATCAGCAGGGCGACGACGAGCCCCGCCTCGTTGACCCCCTCCGTCCCACCGTCCATTGTGGACATCGTGAGGGACGTCGAGGCGATGCCGTCGTCGGGGATCGTCGTGAGGACATAGGGCCGGGACGCCATCGGCACGGTCCCGTCGTCCACGGGCTCCTCACCGGCCAGCACCGCGCCCAGCTGAGTCCAGCTCATGGTGAAGAAGTCGTAGTTGCGGCCGAGCGCGCTCCCCGTCCACAGCGCCGAACACCCCGACCCGGCGGGCAGCGCGCTCGCGTCGTCGAAGGAGACCGCCGCGTCGGCCGGTAGCCCGCAGGCCTCGGCGAACCCGGCCAGGCGTCCGGCGTACTGGGGCCAGTTCCGCGCGAACCAGGTCCGCCGTGCCCTGGCCACGAGCGGGTCGAGCGACGACGGAGCCCAGTCCGAGCGCGCCTTCACTTCGGCGCCGAGCGCCTGGCCGATCTCGGCCTGGGAGCCGCGCAACGTCAGATGCCGTACGGCGAGGAAGTCTTCGGGAGATCCAGCTGCGTAAGTCATGTCCGGAGGGTCTCCGCGACCGCTGACCGGTCACGCACCGACGGCTGACGGCCGTGTCATCCGAATGTCATGTGCCCCGCGCGAGAGTGGTTTCACCAAGGCAACGACAAGCGAGGGAAACCATGCTCAGCAACAAGGTGTACATCATCGGCGGGGCCGTCCTCAGCGTCCTCTTCGTCGCGCTGGCGATGGTCGAGTTCTCCACCGGCTACCCGGAGGACGGCCTGCAGGACCTGCTCTACGCCGTCGTGAGCGCCGGCGCCGGCGCGCTGCTGTACGTCCTCGACCGCCGTCAGCGCGAGCGTCGCGAGGCCGCGCAGCGTGACGCCCGATGAGGAACATCGACGGCGGCTTCCTCGCCGCACCCGACCAGGCCTCCGTCCAACGCCGCGAGCAGGACGTTCGCAAGGGCAAGCTCGCGCTGATGCTGGCCGTCGTCGGCGGCTTCGTCGCGCTGGTCGCCGGTTACAACGTCTTCGCGGACTTCTCGCCGGTTTCGCTGGTGGTGACGATGCTCGGGCTGGCCGCCGCGGTCGGCGGCGGGCTGCTCACCAAACACCTGATGCGCAACGTGCGGTTCCGGGTGCACAAACCGAACGCGGGCCTGGTCGGTGCCGCGAAGCTGACCGGGCTCCTGGTGGCTTTCTTCGGGATCGCGGCCCTGCTCGGTTCGATCGAGGCGCCCGGTGCGCTGCGTATCGTCCTGATCGCCGGCGGCGTCGGCACCATCGCCTACGTGAAGTCGCTGCACGACCAGCAGTGGGTGCTCTTCGAACTGGACGCGGTGGGCGTCCGGATCGAGCGGACGGTCGTGCCGTGGCGTGACGTCACCCGGCTCACCATCGATCCGGTCGGCCCCGGGATGACCCGGCTCGGCGCCGTCGGAGTCAACGCGGCGCCGCTGTACGTCGCGGTCCAGGACAGCGAACTCGACCAGCGGCTCCTCGCCGAGGCCGTCGGCCGCTTCGCGCCGCAGGGCACGCAGCTGACCCGCGCTTAGACCTTGCCTGCCAGCTGAGCGGCACCCCGCAGGCCGAGACCTCGGCGGTAGGCCCGGTCGAAGTCGTCGCCGAGCCGCTCCCGCACGGTCGTCCGGAGCAGGGCGGCGTCCAGATCGACGGCGAACGAGGTGCCCCGGATGGTCACCGCCGCCCCGATCAGGACCGCCGCCCGCTCGGCGTCGCCCCGCTGCAGTGCGACGCCAGCGAGGCCTTCGACGGCGCAGGCCACGGTGGTGCTGTCGTGCCAGCCGTCCGCCGACACCAGCGCCAGCCGGTGCAGCTCCTCGGCCCCGTCGGTGTCGCCCTCGGCGGCCAGGACCCAGCCGAGGGAGATCTGCGCGCCGGCGCGCACCCCTTCGGCCGCGAACGAACCACCGGAACATTCCGCGAGCGCGCGTTCGCTCAGCGCGCGGGCCGCCGCCAGATCGCCCTCGTGCCGGGCGAGGAACGACAGCCCGACATACCCGGCCGCCCGGCTTTCGGGCATCCCGGCGCGGCGCGCGATCTCGATGGCGAGCTCGAGATCCGCCCGCGCGCCCGCCGCGTCGCCGTGGAGCAGTTTGCTGCCGCCGCGACGGCACAGCAGGTCCGCGTTGTCGTCGGACGCGCCGAGTTCCCGCATCAGCCGCAGGGCCTCGTTCATCGTTTCGAGGGCTTCGGCCTGCCGGTTCGTCCAGATCAGGATCTGGGACAGATGGTCGAGGGCCATGGAAAGGCCCCAGCGTTCCCCGAGCGAGCGGAACGCCCGCGCCCCCTCGCGCAGGAACTCCTCCGCCGTGTCGAGATCGCCCTGCATCAGCGCGCGGAGGCCGTAGCCGGTCGGCGCGAGGGCGAGCCCCCAGGCGTCGCTGTTCGCCAGCAGCGCCCGGCTGCGTTCGATCAGCGCGTCGTCGTCACCGGGAGGGCCGGTCACGACCCCCATCAACAGCAGCAGCGCCGGGTTCCGGGGTGCCTTGACGAGGCTCAGCATGAGGCCTTGCACGAGCGGCAGATGCCGGTCGAGCGCCTCCGCGTTCTCACTGCCCCGCAGCCCCGCGGCGGCGGTGAGCACGCAGAGCTGGTGCTCCTCTTCGAGCCCGTCCGGCGCTCGCTCCCCGAGCCGTTTGACCACTTCCAAGCACAGCGTCGAGCCCTCGAACCGGCGGCCGCGCATCCACCAGTACATCACCAGCGAAGCCGAAAGCCGGAGCGCGATCCGCACGTCGGATTCGGCGGCCCAGCGCAACGCGGCGAGGAGATCGTCGTAGGCGGCGTCGAGGCGGTCGAGCCAGCGCAGCTGGTCGCCGGTGCGCAGCATGGGATCCGCTTCCTCGGCGAGGGCGAGGAAATGCTCGGCGTGCGCGCGCCGCATCCGGTCGGTTTCGCCCGCTTCGGTGAGCTTCCCGGCGAAGAAGGCCCGGATCGTTTCGAGCATCCGGTACCGGTCGCCGCCGCGTTCGACGAGTGATCTGTCCACAAGGGACGGAAGCAGCTCCGCGGTGTCCGGCACGCCGCAGACCGCTTCGGCGTCGGCCAGCGTGGTGCCGCCCGCGAAGACTGTCAGCCGCCTGCCGAGCAGCCGCTCGTCCTCGTCGAGCAGATCCCAGCTCCACTCGACGACGCCGCGCAGGGTGCGATGCCTGGTCTCGGCGGTCCGGCTGCCTCGCGAGAGCAGGCCGAACCGGTCGTCCAGCCTGGCCGCGATCTCGCCGATGGGCAGTGTCCGCACGCGCGCGGCGGCGAGCTCGATGGCCAGCGGCAATCCGTCGAGCGCGGCGCAGACCCGCTGGACGTCGCCCGCGGTGGTGTCGTCGACGGCGAAACCCGGATCACCCGCCCGCGCCCGGTCGGCGAACAGCCGGACGGCGGCGAAGTCCAGCGACCGGGCGGGCGGCGTACCCGGCGGCGGCACGGCGAGCCGCGGCACGGGGGAGACGATCTCGCCGGTGATGCCCAGCGGTTCGCGGCTGGTGGCGAGCACCCGCAGCGCGGGGGCCGCGCCGAGCAGCCGGGCGGCCAGTTTCGCGGCCGCTTCGACCAGATGCTCGCAGTTGTCGAGCACCAGCAGCATCGCCCGATCGGCCAGCGCGGCGATCAGCCGCTCCAGCGGCGCGTTCTCCACCGGCGCGGTGACCGCCCCGCGTGGGACCGTGCGCAGGCCGAGCGCGGTCAGCACGCCGTGGGCGACGTCCGCGTCCTCGGTGTACGGCGCGAGCTCGACGAAGACCGCGGGGCGGGGCCGAGGGGGGCCCGGCCGGGGTGGCACGCCGGGGGTTGCCGGCCCGCCGGGGGCGGGGCGGGGGACCCCCCCCGCGCGGGGGAGCAGCCCCGG
>NZ_JBHXIB010000001.1:551672-584860 GCF_042723975.1 Amycolatopsis sp. NPDC058340
CGTCCCGCCCGCGGGGGGCCACGTCCGCTCCCTCGGTGTCGGGCGCTAGCTCGACGAACACCGCGGGGCGGGCAATCGCGGCGGGGCCCGCGTTGCCCAGCCGGGTCTTGCCCGTCCCGCCGGGGCCGGTCAGCGTCACCAGCCGCGAGCGGTCCAGCTGCCCGAGCACGTGCCGGAGGTCGCCTTCGCGGCCGATGAAGCTGGTGAGCTGCGCGGGAAGCGGCGCGGTCGTCTTGGCGGGCGGCGTCTCGCCCCGCAGCACGGCCAGATGTGCGGCGGCGAGATCGGGGCCGGGGTCGGCGCCGAGCTCGTCGGCCAGTACCCGGCGGGCCTCCTCGAACGCGGTGAGCGCGTCGGCCTGACGGCCCGCGGCGTGCAACGCGCGGATCAGCAGCGCGCGTGGCCGTTCCCGCAGTGGTTCCTCGTCGATGACCTCGCGGAGCTCGGCGAGGACGTCTTCGTGTCTCCCGAGCTTGAGTTCGGCCTCGGCCCGGTCTTCGATCGCCGACGTCTTCAGCTCGTTCAGCCTCGTGACCTGCGGATCGCGGAACGGCGCGTCGGTGATGTCCGCGAAGGCCGGGCCACGCCAGAGCCCGAGGGCGTCGCGAAGCAGTTCCGCCGCCTTCGCGGAGTCTCCCGCCGCGAGAGCGCGTCGCCCCTCGGCGGCGAGCCTTTCGAACCGGTGGACGTCGACGTCGTCGCGGTCGACGACGAGGCGGTAGCCCGCCGGGCTGAACTCGACGGGCGCGAGCTCCTTCAGTGCGCCACGCAGCCGCGAGACCTGCGATTGCAGCGCGTTCGCCACACCATCGGGTGGTTGTTCGCCGTAGAGGCCGTCGATGAGCCGCTCCGCCGGGACGACCCGGCCCGCCTCCAGCGCGAGCAACGCGAACAGCGTCCGCACCCTGGGCCCGCCGATCGGAACGGTGGTGCCGTCGTCGCGGCGCACCTCCGTCGCCCCCAGCACGCGGAATCGCATGGGTAAAGGCTAGGCGTGGAAGCGCGGCTTCTCCATTGAGGGCGGTGGCGGGGGCATGGATGGAGTAAGGCGTTGTCGACCTGGGCGGATCCAGCCCGCCCGAACTACTCCGATCGGCGTCTATACACTTCGCCGGGTCCCCACGCAATGGGAGAGGTATGTCTGAGCACGAACCCGTGGTCCTCGGTCAGCCGACCGTCGGCGACGAAGAGCTCGCCGCGGTGGCGGAGGTGTTCCGGTCCGGCTGGCTGGCCGGTGCCGGCCCCGCGTGCCGCCGTTTCGAGGAACGCTTCGCGAAGACCGTCGGCACCGCGCACGCCCTGACCACCAGCAACTGTGGCTCGGCACTCTTCCTCGGGCTGCGTGTGCTCGGCGTGAAGCCGGGCGACGAGGTCATCGTCGGCGACTACACGTTCCCCGCCACCGGCCACGCCGTGCTCCAGGCGGGCGCGACACCGGTGTTCGCCGACATCCGCCCGGACGTGTGGAGCGCCGACCCGGCGTCGATCGAAGCGCTGATCACCCCGCGCACGGTCGGCATCCTCGCCGTCGACGTCGCCGGCCAGCCCGGTGACTTCGACGAGTACCGCGCCATCGCCGACAAGCACGGCCTGTGGCTGTTCGAGGACGCCGCCTGCGCCGCGGGCGCGACGTACAAGACCCGCCCGGCCGGCAGCCTCGCCGACCTCGCCGCGTTCTCCTTCCACGGCCGCAAGGGCATCACCGCGGGCGAAGGCGGCGCGCTGGTCTCGGACCGCGAAGACCTCATCGCGCACGCGCGCAAGCTGCACACCTACGGCATCGAGCCCGCCATCACCCGCGAGGGTTCCGGCGCGTTGCCGATCCCGGAGTTCCACGAGCTGGGCTACAACTTCCGGCTCTCGGACGTGCAGGCCGCGATCATGAACGTCCAGCTGGACCGCCTCCCGGACCTGCTCTCGGCCCGCCGTTCGGTGGCCAAGCGCTACCACGAGGCGTTCGAAAACCTGCCCGGTCTCGACGTCCCGGTGGAACTGCCGGACCGCGAACACCCGTGGCAGGCCTACATCCTCACCGTGGCCCCGGAGATCGACCGCGACGCGCTCGCGCTGCGGATCCGCGAGCAGGGCGTGCAGTGCAACTTCGGCACCTACGCCTCACATCTCCAGCCCATCTACGGCAAGAAGCAGACCTTGCCGGTTTCGGCGGACCTCTTCGCCCGTCATCTCGCCATCCCGATGCACGCCAACCTCACCGATGCCCAGGTCGACCGGGTCATCGGGACCGTCAGCGCCGCACTGCCGAGCTAGGAGAGAAATGCCCGACAAGAAGGTCCTCTTCACCGGGGGCGGCGGTTTCATCGCCGCGCACGTCATCCCCATGCTGATCGAAGGCGGCTACACCGTTCGCGTCTTCGACAACATGACGCGTGGTGACCGCGCCCGGATCAACGAGTTCGTCGCCACCGGCAAGGTCGAACTGGTCGAGAAGGACGTGCGCTACGGCGGCGCCGTGCGTGAGGCCATGCGCGGCTGCACCCACGTCATCCACTTCGCCACCGTGTCGATCAACAAGTCGGTCGCGGACCCGCACGAGTCCATCGACATCAACATGGTCGGCAACCACAACGTCTTCGCCGCCGCGGCGGACGAAGGTGTCGAGCGGCTCGTGTTCGCCTCGACCGCGTCCGTGTACGGCGACCCGAAGCGGCTGCCGATGCACGAGGACGACGAGCTCAAGCCGCTCACGCCGTACTGCATCTCGAAGCGCGCGGGCGAGGACATGCTCGGCTTCTACGAGCGCACCAAGGGCCTGTCCTGGAACGCGCTGCGGTTCTTCAACGTGTACGGCCCCGGCCAGAAGATCGAGGCCTACTACACGTCGGTGATCAACCACTTCATCCAGCGCCTGCGCGCAGGCCAGCCGCCGATCATCGACGGCCGCGGCGACCAGTCGATGGACTTCGTGCACGTCACCGACCTGGCCCGCGCCGTCGTCGCGGCGCTGGAATCGGAGCAGGCGAACCTGCCGATCAACATCGGCACCGGTATCGACACGTCCATCGCGACGCTGGCGAAGATCCTCATCGACGCCGTCGGCGTCAACGTCGAGCCGCTGTTCAACGAACGCGACGTGCTCGTTTCGCGGCGTGCCGCCGACATCACCCGTGCGCGCGAGGTCCTCGGCTGGGAGCCGAAGATCTCCGTGGAAGAGGGCATGTACGAACTGGTGAAGGCTTCGGAGGGATGACCGCCGGGCCAGGGGAGAGCCGCCCCATGCGTATCGCCGTGGTGAACAACTTCTTCCCGCCGAGGGTGGGCGGAAGCGCGCACATGGCGGCTTCCCTGGCCGAGCAGTACGCGGCGCGCGGGCACGAGGTGCTCGCGATCACCGCCGCGTACGCCGACGCCCCGGCCGACGAGACGAAGGACGGCTACCGCGTCGTCCGTCTGCCCGCGGTGAAGATGCCGCAGCTGGGCCTGTCGATCGACTTCGACATGAGCTTCGCCTCGCTGCGGCCGGGGAACTGGCGACGGCTGCGGAAACTGCTGGACGAGTTCAAGCCCGACGCGATCCACCTGCACGGGCAGTTCTTCGACCTGTCGTGGCTGGCCGGACGGTACGCGCGGCGGCACAAGCTGCCGATGCTGCTGACCATCCACACGCTGCTGATCAGCGACAACAAGCTGTACGGCGGCGTCTTCCGGTTCCTGGACACCGTGCTGGTGAACCCGATCCTGCGCTATCTCAAGCCGCGGTACGTCATCCTCGACAAGCTCGGCGTCGACTACTGCGTCGAGCGCTACGGCACGAGCGACGCGAACTCGGATTACTTCCCGATCGCCGTCGACACGGGGAACTTCGAGAAGCCGCTGACGAAGGATGTGCGTGCCGAGCACAAGCTGGGCGACGGTCCGGTGATCGTCTCGCTCGGGCACGTGATCCCGCTGCGCAACCGGCTCCCGCTCGTCGAAGCGCTGCCGTCCATTTTGGACAAACACCCCGGCGTGAAGGTGGTCGTCGTCGGCCGCGTGTATCACGACGTCTTCCTGAAGCGGGCGGAAGAACTCGGGGTCGCGGACGCCATCATCGTCACCGGCGCCGTGCCGAAGGCCGATGTGCCCTCGTATTTCGCGGCGGCCGACATCGTCACGCACGACCTCAACGGCGGCTGCGGCACCGCGTCGCTGGAGGCGATGCTCTCGGGCACCGCGACCATCGCGTCGGTCACCGAGGACAACTACCCCGGCATCGAGCTGCGCAACGGCGAGAACATCCTGCTCGTGCGCCCGGACGACAGCGAGGCGGTGGCGAACACCGTCATCGAACTGCTCGACGACCCGGAGAAGCGGGCTTTGGTGGCACAGCGGGAAAGCGCGATGGTGCGGGCCAACTTCGGCCTCGACGTCGTCGCCGAAGAACACCTGCGTACCTTCGAGAAACTGGTGACCGAGGCCGATGTTCTTCGATGACGAGCGCAGCAACCGGCTGCGCCCGCAGATCCTGACCGAACTCGTTTCGCAGTACATGAACGACGCCGAGCGCGCCCGTTTCTACGGCCTGCCGGAATCGACGAGGGTCCGCGAACGCGTCAAGATCATCAGCCCGGAGAACCTGAAGATCGGCGAACACTGCTGGATCGGCGAAGGCGCGGCGCTCGACGCGAGCGGCGGGCTGGAGATCGGCGAGCACACCAGCATCGGCCTGAACACGCTGATCTTCACCCATTCCAGCTGGCTCGCGAACATGACGCTGCAGAACCACTCCGGCAGCGACCTCATCGAACGCAAACCCGTGAAAATCGGCAAAGGCTGCTTCATCGGCGGCCTCGTGGTGATCATGGCCGGCGTCACGATCGGCGATTTCGCCACCGTGCAGCCGAATTCCGTGGTCGCCAAGGACGTCCCGCCGCGCAGCCTGGTGGCGGGCAACCCGGCCAGGGTGTTCCAGAAGTACGACGACGAGTACATCCAGTCCGAAGTGGAGCGTGTGCGCGCCGAGAACGCGCGGCGGCGGGCGCTGGCGGAGGAGCGCGGGGACACCCCTGGAGCTTGGGGTGCCCCGGCGGGCGATTTCACGGAGTAGCCTTCAGCCCACGCAGCGCGTGCGGCTCCGCAAGAGCGCGATCGTCCACCACTGTGTCGAGTGATGAAATCCGGCTCGATTCCGCAGTACGCTCGATGCCGATGACTCAGGTGACTCTCGACGACTGGGCGGCTATGCCGCGGAACCGGGACGAAGTAAGTCACGGCGTCCTTCTCGCGGCGCCGCTCCTGGACACCCGGCACCAACAGGCGGTCACGCGACTGGCGTACTGGCTGGACGAGCGCCTTCCCGATCTGGTCGCCCTCGCCGGAGTCGAACTGTTGCTCGCCGAGGAACCGTTGACGATTCGTGTACCGGATGTCCTCGTCACGAGTTCGACCGACCTGAATGTCCGCAGGATCTCGCCGTCGGACGTGCGGCTGGTCGTCGAGGTGCTCTCAGAGGGAACCGTCCGCACCGACCGGGTCACCAAGTTCTCCGAGTACGCCGAAGTCGGCATCGAGCACTACTGGATCGTCGACCTCGACGATCCGGCGAGCATGACCACCTACCGCCTGATCGACGGCGAGTACGAGAACTTCGGCGAGCACACCGGCAAGGTGAGCCTCGACTTCGACGGAACCCCGCTCACGCTCGACCTCGACGCGCTGACCACTCGCCACGCGCAGCGCCCCTGATCTTGGTCATACCGGCGAGTGGGGAGGATTCCGGACACTGAACGTCCGAAATCCTCCCCGCTCGCCGTCATCGGCTCCACCTCTGCCCACTCGCGACCGGAAACCACCCCCGGCTACTAGGCTCGGACGGGGAGTTCCCCGGGTGAGAAGGGTGTCAGATGAGGTTCAAGCGGTTCGGCGCGTCGTTGCTGGTCACCGGGTTGGTCCTGCTGGGCGCCGCGTCCCCGGCGCTGGCCCACTCGGAGCTGAAGAGCAGTGACCCGGCGAGGGGCGCTTCGCTCGCGACGCCGCCGACGCAGATCAAGCTGACCTTCTCGGGCCCGGTCACCCTCGCCGACGACAACCCGATCCAGATCACCGGCCCCGAGAACGCGTCGTGGACGGTCGGCCGCGCGGAGGTCGCCGGATCGGTCGTCATGGCGCCGGTCCAGGCCGTCGGGCCAGCGGGGGAGTACACCCTCCGCTACAAGGTGACCTTCGAGGACACGCACGCCGCGAGCGGCTCGGTGAAGTTCAACCTCAGCGCCCCGGCGGCGGCCCCGAGCAGCCAGAGCCTGCCGAGCAGCCAGGCCCAGGCCCCCGCCCCGGCGAGTAGCGCAGACCCGGCACCGCAAGCCCCGGAGGATCTGGTGCCGTCCTGGGTCTGGATCGTCCTCGCGGTGGCCGTGGTCGTGGCGGGGATCGTCGTCGCGCTCCGGTTCACTCGCCGGAAGAACTGAGTCTCCGGTCCGGAATGAATCGTCCTTGAACCGGCGATGAACCGGTTCCTGTCAGCGTGGGGTGCTCCAACCAGCTGAAAGGACGGTTGGCATGACGGGAAACGCACCCCGAGTCGTGGGACAGGTACTGACAGGTGCCGCGTTCACGGTCTTCTTCGGCCTGGTGGCCGCGGGCACGGCGACAGCCGATCCGTGCACGAGGCTCGCGAGTACCGGCGGCGGTTGCACGCCGGACGGCGGCGCCAAGAAGTCGGAGGGCAGGGCGGAGTTTCGCCCCGCGCCTCCGAAGCAGGAGAAGAAGGCGCCGGCGAAGAAGCGGGTCACCCACGTCCGGCCGGACAAGGACGACAAGAAACCCCAGAAGAAGGATCGCGACGACGACAAGGAGGAAAGGAAGAAGGACGACCGCAAGGATCGCGACAAGGACGACGAGAAGCGCGACAAGAAGGACCGCGACAAGCGCGACGACAACGATCGCGACAAGGACGACGAGAAGCGCGACAAGAAGGACCGCGACAAGCGCGACGACAAGGATCGCGACAAGGACGACGACAAACCCGACAAGAAAGACCGCGACAAGAAGGACGAGAAGCGCGACGACAAGAAAGACCGCGACAACGACAAGAAGGACGACAAGAAAGACCGCGACGACCATAAGAAGCGCGACGACAAGAAGGACCGCAAGGACCGCGACAAGGCCGAAGCCGACGACGACCGAGCCGACGACAACCCGGTCCGCCGCGAGCCCAAGCCAGAGCCCGGGCCCGAACCCGCGGCAGAGCCCGAGCCCGCGGCAGAGCCAAAGCCAGAACCCGCGATCCAGCCGGTCCGCGCCGCCACGGTGGCCCCGACGGTCCGCCCGGTGACGGCGACCTCGGTCCCGACCGTCAAACCGGTGAGCCTGAAGAAGCAGGCGCCGCCGCCGTGGGGCGGCTACGACATCGTCGCCCCGTCCTGGTGCAACGACGGCTGCAAGATGGCCATGAAGTACCTCGAACCCGTCGTCAAGGCGTTCAACGACGCGATCACCCCGGACAGCACCGAACTGAAGGTCGAAGGCTTCGACGGCAAGGGGAAGATCTTCTCGATCGAAGGCCACCGGTTCTATGCGCAGGGAACCTGGTATCTCCCGGACGGGACCGCCGGCGGCGAATACAGCGTCGGTGTGGACGGGAAGCTCGAACTGAAGTTCTCGAAGATGCTGATCCCGGAGTTCGAGGCCTCCGCGCTGCTGGGAGCGAAGATCTCGGGCCCGGAACACGAGGCGGACCTTGGGCCGTTGCTGACCAAGGTCAAACCCGAGGTGTCGGTCGGAGTCGGGGCGAAGCTCGGTGCGGGCTTCGCGCGCGGCGACGACGGCAAGATCCGGTTCAAGGCCGAGGGCGGGCTCACCGGGCCGATCGGGCTCAGTTCCGGTTTCGCGGTCGAGCCCAAAGACGATGTCCTGAGGCATCTGGGACCGAGGTAGCCTTCCTTTCGTTGACGGCCGAGGCAACCTTTCAGGTGGTCAACCGTCGAACGGAGATGAGGACCAGGGTGGCTCGCGGCGATGACGAGTTCGTCGAGTTCGTGCGGAACTCGGCGACTCGTCTTCAGCATGCGGCCTACCTGCTCACCAGCGACCGTCATCAGGCCGAGGACGCCGCCCAGACGGCGCTCGCCAAAACGTACGCGGCCTGGTCGCGCGTACGCCGCAAGGACGCCTACGCCTACGCGCGGCAGGTCCTGGTCAACCACGTCATCGACGGCTGGCGGCGGCCGATCCGCGAGAAACCCACGGAGGACATCCCCGAGCAGCCGAGTGGCATGGACGTCGCCGGAGCCGTCGTCGAGCGGAAATGGCTGCTTGACGCGTTGCGTACGCTCACAGACCGGGAAAGGGCCGTCGTGGTGCTCAGGCACTTCTTCGATCTGAAGGAATCCGACGTGGCCGGCGAACTGGGTGTCTCGATCGGCACCGTGAAGAGCACCAATTCCCGCGCCCTGAGCAAGCTGCGGATCACCGCGGAGGACGGAACGGAACTGATCGGGGGGCTGGGCCGATGACCGACCTCGAGACGCTGCGTTCGGCCTTGCGGGAACCGCCCGCCGAGGGGTTCGCCGAGCCCGACCTCGGCGCGATCATGACCAAGGGCAGGCGTATCCGCCGTCGTCGCCGTCTCGCGACCGGCGCGGGCGGGGTCGCCGCCACCGTGGTGACGGTGCTGGTCATCGTCGGCGCGGTCGCGCTGAGGGAGCCCGCCCGGCAGCCGCTTCCGCCCGCCGCGAGCGCGCCCGTCGCGTCCGCCCCGGCTCCGGCACCGGCGAGCCCGTCGATCATCGAGGCTCCGTCAGCGTCGCCGCTCGGTGACGTGATCCCGCTCGGCTTGAAGGGCGAAGGCGGCCGCGAGCTGGTGATATACGCGTCCGAGATCGACGAGCCGTCGATGCCGGACGTCCGGTTCGGCCTTCAGATCGCGTACCGGAACCCGGCGGGCGGGTACGAGGCGCTCCTGTCCGCCAACGAATTCAAGGGATCCGACCGGTCGTTCGGTTTCCACGCCGTGGACGGCGGGGACCTGGTCCGGGGCACGTTCGTGCCGGTGTTCGGCTACTTCTCCGGTCCGGCGGTGCGGGTCACCAGCACCGTCCGAGGGAAACCGGTCGAGGCCAAGGTGATCCCCTGGAGCGAGGACCCGTCGGTCATGATCTTCTGGTTCGACGGAGACCAGGTGGAGTCGCCGTACGTGCTGACCCCCCTCGTCGCGTACGACGCGAAGGGCCAGCGCCTCACCAAATGATCAGGCCGCGGCCTGCGTCAGCACCTGGTCGACGACTGCGTGCGACGGCAGGATCAGGTCCCGCTCGACGTCGGCGTCGACCTTGCCTTCGAGCAGGTCGACGAACCGGTCCAGCTGCGTCGCGAGCGGCTCGCGCGCGGTGACCAGTTCCGGGATCTCGATGACGGTCTGCTGCCGGTAGCCGAGGCCGTCCTCGGTGACCGAGTCGTGCGAGACGTGCCGGTAGATGGTGACGTCGCGGCGGAGCAGGTCGATCTCGATCATGCGGTCCAGTTCGGACACCCACAGCGAGCGGACCTTGCGCTGGCCGAGCCGGGACGCCGAAACCGTGGCGAGCCCGGACTCGAACGACAGCACCGTCTCGATGGTGTCCTCGGCGCCTTCGACCGAGCTCGGGTGGAAGTAGCCGGCGCCGGAGGCGACCCGCTGCGGGGTCGCGCCGCCGAAGAACTGGATCGCCAGGTCGACGTCGTGCACCAGGAGGTCCCACGCGACACCGGTCTTGATACGCGGCGCGTACGGGCCGTGGCGGCGGGCCATCAGGTGGATCGGCTCGTTGACCAGCGCCCGCGCCGTCATCACGGCCGGGTTGTAGCGCTCCAGGAGCCCGCACATCAGCGGGATGTCCTTCTTCGCCGACAGCCCGACGATCTCCTGCGAGAATTCGAGGCTGTTGCACACCGGCTTCTCGACCAGCATCGGCTTGCCCTGGCCCAGGATCTCCTGCGCCAGCTCGTAATGCGCCTCGGTGGCCGAAGCGAGCACGACGGCGTCCACATCGGACAGTGAGCCGATTTCGGGCGTCCACTGGGTTTCGTAGCGTTCGGCGACCTTGCGGCCCGCCTCTTCGCGCGGGTCGATCACGCGGACGAGGTCCACGCGCTCGTTCGCGGCGAGCACACGGGCGTGCAGCGAGCCCATGTTCCCGGTGCCGATGAGGGCGATCTTGTGGGTGGTCATGCGCCGAGTACCTCGCGAACCGTTTCGATGATGGTGTCCAGGTCGGACTCGGAAAGGTGCGGGTGCACCGGCAGGGAAAGCGCCTGCGCGGCGACGGAAGCGGCCACCGGGAAGTCCTCGACCTTGGCGTCGGGGATCAGCGGGTTGTTCCGGTAGCAGTCGTAGTCGAAGACGATCTTCGGGTAGTAGATCCCGTTGCCGATACCCCGCTCGGTGAGCGCGGCGGCGAGCTCGTCACGCGAGAGGAAGGCGTGCGGACCGACCAGCACGGTGTACTGGTGCCACACGTGTTCGCGGCCGGGCAGCACCTGCGGGATGTCGAGACCCGGGGTGCCGGCGAGGCCTTCGGAAAGGCGCTTCGCGTTGGCCTGGCGGGCGGCGGTGAGCTGGTCCAGCTTCTCCAGCTGCGGGATGCCGACGGCGGCGTGCAGATCGGTCATCCGGTAGTTGTGCCCGGCGACCTCGTACTGGTACCGGGCGCGCATGCCCTGGTTGCGCAGCACCCGCAGGCTGTCGGCCAGCTTGTCGTCGTCCGTGGTGATCACGCCGCCCTCGGCGGTGGTCACGTTCTTGGTGGCGTACAAGGAGAAGCAGCCGATCCCGAAGGAGCCCGACGGCTTGCCCTGGAACGACGCGCCGACGGCCTGCGCGGAGTCTTCGATGATCTTGAGACCGTGCTCGGCGGCCAGCGGCGCGAGCTTGCCCATGTCCGCGGTCTGCCCGTAGAGGTGCACGGGCATGAGGACCTTGGTGCGGTCGGTGATCGCGGCGGCGACGGCGTCCGGGTCGATCGCGAAGTCGTCGCGCCGGATGTCGGCGAAGCGGACGGTCGCGCCGGCTTCCAGGATCGCGTTCAGCGTGGCCACGAAGGTGAACGGCGAGGTGACGACCTCGTCGCCCGGCTTCAGGTCGAGCGCCTGGATGGCGGCGACCAGCGCGGTGGTGCCGTTGTTGACGGCGATCGCGTGCTTCGTGCCGGAAACGCTCGCGAACGCGTCCTCGAAGCGCTTGACCATCGGTCCCTGTGCGATGGCGCCGGATCGCAGCACCTCGACGACGAGGTCCTCCGCGTCACGGACGTCGACCACGGTAATGGGGATCATCTGCAAGTCTCTCTCGACTGGGCGTTCTGGTGCGTCCGGTACAGTGAGCCGCCGGTTCTGCGCCCGGCCGCCCCCTCTGGCGCGGGCCACACGTTACCGGGACCGCCGAAGCGCCCATTACCCCAGGCTGCCTCCAGCCACAACGAACGGATCTTCACGTGGTGAACCGCATCCACCCGACAGCAGTCATCGGCGAGGGTGTCGAGCTCGGCGACGACAACGTCATCGGACCGTTCACGGTCATCGTGGGCCCCACCCGGATCGGGGACGGCAACTGGATCGGCCCGCACGTGACCATCGGGACCCCTGGTGAGGACCGGGGGCGCGAGCACCCCGCCGCCTGGGAGACCGCGCCGAACGGTGATCCCGATCACGACGGCCACGGCGTCGTCATCGGCAGCCGGAACCGGATCCGCGAGTACGTCAGCGTCCACCAGGGCACCTGGCGCACGACCACCATCGGTGACGGCGGCTACTTCCTCCGCGGCTCCCACATCGCGCACGACTGCCTGGTCGAGGACGCCGTCACGGTCGCCTCGAACGTCATCACCGGCGGCCACTGCCACATCTGGTCCGGGGCGAACCTTGGCATGGGCGCGATCCTGCACCAGCGGGTCGTGGTCGGCCCCGGCGCGATGGTCGGGATGAGCTCGGCGGTCCGCAAGGAGGTGGGCGCGTTCACCATCGCCGTCGGCAACCCCGCGCGGGTGACCGGCGTCAATACGGTGGGGCTGTCCCGCCGCGGCCTGGACGAGGCCGCCATCGAGGCGCTGGGACCGTGGCTGAAGGGTAAGGCCGGTCTCCCTGAGGACGGGCTGGCCGACCGGCTGCCCGGAGACCTCTCTACCTTGGTGAAGGCGTGGGACGCCCGTCCACGCGACGAGCACTAGGAGTCAGACATGGCGGAAGTCGCCGGCAAGCTGCGTGAGGTCTTCGTCGAGGCGCTGGACCTCGATGGCGATGTCGACGTGGAAAACCTGAAGTACCGCGACATCGAGGCCTGGGACTCGGTCGGTCACATGGCGCTGGTCGCGGCCATCGAGGACGAGTTCGATGTGGAATTCGACACCGACCAGGTGATCGACATGTCCAGCTTCAAGGTCGCCGTCGACATGGTGACCGACCTCCAGAACAAGTGATGCTGGAGGGCAAGGTCGCACTGGTCACCGGGGGTACCCGGGGGATCGGGCTGGCCACCGCGCGGGCGCTCGCCGAAGCGGGCGCCACCGTCGTGCTGACCGGCCGCGACGAGGCGAAGGCCAAGGAAGCGGCGGCCGCGGCGGGGGCCGCGAGCGGGCTCGCCCTGGACGTCACCGACGCCAAGGCCGTGTCGACGCTGGTCCGCGGGGTGGCCAAGGAGCACGGCAAGCTCGACATCGTGGTGGCCAACGCCGGGATCATGGAGGACGCGCTCCTCGGCATGATCCGCGAGGAACTGGTCGACACCACGCTGAGCACGAACGTCGCCGGCACGCTGCACACCGTCCAAGCCGCGGCGCGGGCGATGATGCGGAAGAAGACCGGCGCCATCGTGGTGCTGGCCTCGATCGTCGGCGAGCACGGAAGCGCCGGTCAGACGGTGTACGCGGCCTCGAAGGCGGCGGTGGCGAACATCGCCCGTTCGGCCGCGAAGGAGCTCGGCCGGTCCGGGATCCGGGTCAACGCGGTGGCGCCCGGCGTCATCGACACCGACCTGACCTCGGGCCTGACCGAAGACGCCAAGGCCGAGAACATCGGCAAGACCCCGCTCGGGCGCCTCGGGACGCCCGAGGACGTGGCGAACGCGATCCGGTTCCTCGTCAGTGATGACGCTTCGTTCATCACCGGGCAGGTGCTGGGCATCGACGGAGGCTTGGTTCTCTAATGACCCTTCTGGGTGTGGGTGCGCGACTGATCGACGTCACGAGCGGCAGGACGCTCGAGGGCGAGGAACTCGACACCGAGGTCACCCGCGTGGGTGCCGCGTTGTCGCTGCTGCCGCCGGGCGCGCTGTTCGCGCGCATGTCGGTGGACCTCTCCAGCGTCCTGAACTACCTCGGCGCGTTCGAGGCGGGCCGCGCGATCGCGCTGATCGACCCGGCGCTGGACGCCGACGTACTGGCGGGGCTCATCGAGCGTTTCCGCCCGGCCGCCGTGCTGTCCGCGCCGGACGCGCCCGCCCCCGAGGGGTACGGCGTCTCGGACGGCCACTGGGTCCGTGAGTCCGCCGAAGGTGTCGAGCCGCATCCGCATCTCGCGGTCCTGCTGCCGACCAGCGGTTCCACCGGCAACCCGAAGCTCGTCCGGCTTTCGCGTGGCGCTGTGTTCGCCAACGCCGACGCGATCGCCGAGGTGCTCGGCATCGACCGTCACGAGATCGCGCCGACCAGCCTCCCGCTGCACTACAGCTACGGCCTGTCCGTGCTGAACTCGCACCTCGTCCGCGGCGCGACCGTGGTCATCGAGCCCTCCGGCGTGCTCGGTCGCGGATTCTGGGACGCGGTCAACGAACACAAGGTCACCTCGCTCGCGGGGGTTCCGTACCACTACGAGATGCTGCGCCGCCTCAAGTTCGACCCGGCGAAGTATCCGACACTGCGCACGCTCACCCAGGCGGGCGGCAAGCTCCGCGACGATCTCGTCGCCCAGTTCAACGACAAGATCCGCGAGGTCGGCGGGCGGATGTTCGTCATGTACGGGCAGACCGAGGCCGCCCCGCGGATGACCACCGTCCCGGCGGAACGGCTCGCCGAGAAGCTCGGTTCGGCCGGGCCCGCGCTGCCCGGCGGCTCGTTCGCGATCCGGCGCGAGGACGGCTCCGAGACCACGCATCCGAAGATCGTCGGCGAGGTCGTCTACCGCGGGCCCAACGTGATGATGGGCTACGCCGAGGACGAGGCCGGGCTGGCCGCGGGCGACGAATACGGCGGCGTGCTGGCCACCGGCGACCTCGGCTACCTCGACGAGGACGGCTTCCTCTACATCACCGGACGCCTCAAGCGGATCGGCAAGGTCTTCGGCAACCGCATCAGCCTGGATGATCTCGAGCACGCCGTGCGTTCGGCATCGGTGGGGATCGACGTCGTGGCCGCCGTCCCGGCCGGGGACAAGGTCGTCCTGTTCGCCGAAGGCGCCGACAAGGACATCTGCAAGGACGCCGCGAAGGCGTTGTCCGAGCGGCTGCACCTGCACACGAGCGGGTTCGACGTCCGCCCCATCGACACCGTGCCGCTGCTGGCCAGCGGCAAGATCGACTACCGGTCGCTGGAGGCCCAGGTATGAGTGTGTTCACGCTTTCGCAGGCTGAGCGCGAGAAGCACTTGCTTCCGCAGCTCGCCGAACTGACCGCGCACCACCGCGAGAACTCCGAGGGCTACGAGCGCATCCTGTCGTCGCTCGGCATCGCGCGGGACGCGGAGTTCGCGTCCATCGCGGATCTGCCGTGGCTGCCGGTGCGGATGTTCAAGACGCACGACCTGCGCAGTATCCCCGAGTCCGAGATCTTCAAGACGCTGACCTCGTCGGGCACCACCGGCGCGGGCGCGTCCCGGATCTACCTGGACAAGGCCGCCGCGGGTGCGCAGACCAAGCAGCTCGGCGCCACGCTGCAGGAAGTCCTCGGTGGCGAGCGCCTGCCGATGCTGATGGTCGACACGATCGGCATCATCAAGAACCGCCGGTCGTTCTCCGCACGCGGCGCGGGCGTGCTGGGCATGGCGAACTTCGGCCGCAAGCACACCTACGTGCTCGACGAGAACGACCAGCCGGACGTCGAGGCGGTCAAGACGTTCCTGGCGACGTACGGCGACAAGCCGTTCCTGATCTTCGGCTTCACCTTCATGGTGTGGCAGTACCTGTACGAGGTCGCGCGTGAGCACAAGCTGGACCTCTCCAACGGGATCCTGATCCACTCCGGCGGCTGGAAGAAGCTGATCGACCGCGCGGTGGACAACACCGAGTTCCGCCGCCGGTTCAAAGAGGACACCGGGCTCACCCGGATCCACAACTACTACGGGATGATCGAGCAGATCGGCACCGTGTTCCTCGAAGGGCCGTCCGGGAACTCGTTGTACTGCCCCGATTTCGCCGACGTGGTGATCCGGAACCCGGAGACCTGGGAAGAGCAGCCGGTCGGCGAACCCGGCGTGATCGAGGTCGTCAGCACGCTGCCGCATTCGTACCCGGGCCACGTCCTGCTCACCGAGGACCTCGGTGTCTACAACGGGATCGACGACGGCGACTGGCCGGGCAAGCATTTCTCGGTCATGGGCAGGCTGCCCAAGGCCGAGGCCCGCGGCTGCTCGGACACCTTCCAGGGAGCGGCGGCATGAGCCTGAACCAGCGTTTTCCGCTCGGCGATGCGATCGAGGTCTCCTCGCTGGTCGAGGAGTTGCGGGCCGAGCCCGTCGGTGGGCGGCTTCGCGTCGGCGACCCGCGGGTCGTCGAGTTCCTGACGAAGTTCGCGCGCAAGCTGCTCGCGCCCGCGACGGCCCGCCGTTTCCCGGAGCTGGCGTCGCTCGGTTTCTTCCTGCGCAAAGGGGAGATCGCGAAGGCACTGTCCACTTTGGAGACTTCCGGGGACGCGCTGCGCTTTCCGCGCGGGCTGGTCTTCCACGTGCCGCCCGCCAACGTCGACACGATCTTCGTGTACTCGTGGGCACTTTCGGCGCTGGCGGGCAACCACAACGTCGTCCGCGTCTCCTCGCGTTCGGCCGGTGCCGCGGAAACGGTGCTGGAGGCGCTGAACGCCGCACTGTCCGAAGTGGACGCCGACACCGCCGCCGCGATCACCGCGACGCAGCGCATGGTCACCTACGACCGCAGCGACGCGATCAGCGGCGCGCTGTCGGTCGCCGCGGATCTGCGGGTGATCTGGGGCGGCGACGCCTCGGTCGCCGCGCTGCGCAAGTACCCGCTCGCCCCGCACGCGCGCGATCTGACCTTCCCGGACCGGTCGTCGTTCGCGGTCGCGTCGGTGCGCGGCTGGCAGAACGCCTCCGAGGCCGAGCGCCGCGGTGCTGCCGAGGGTTTCTACAACGACTCGTACTGGTTCGACCAGGCCGCCTGCTCGTCGCCACGCGCGGTGTTCTGGGTCGGCGACGAAGACGGCGCTCGCGAAGCCGGGCAGGAGTTCCGGAAGCTGCTCGCCGAGGTGCTGGCGACGAAACAGCACGTCACGGAGCCCGCCATGGCCGTGCAGAAGCGGGTCTCCGCGTACGGCGCGGCCGTCGACGGACTGGTGAACGGCATCGAGTTCCAGGGCAACGGCATCGCGACGCTGGAGCTGGCCGACCCCGCCGTCCTCCCGCGCGAGTGGCTCGGCGCGGGCACTTTCGCCAACGCGCGGGTCGACACGCTTTCCGACCTCGTCCCGATCGTGCTCCGCAAAGATCAAACCGTCGGTCAATTCGGCTTCAGCAAAGAAGAATTGACGGAATTCGTGACGGAATTGGCGGGGCGTGGCGTCGACCGTGTCGTTCCCTTCGGCTCGGCCCTGACGTTCTCCGCGATTTGGGACGGCTACGATCTGCTGACCGAGTTCAGCCGCTTGGTGACCGTACAGGCCTGACCTGCGGTGACGAGGTAACAGCAGAGGAGGTTCAGTGACGACGGTCGAAACGCCCGAAGAGGACACTTCGGTAACTGTAAAAGAGCCGAAATCCACGAAGGCGAAGATCCTCGACGTCGTCCGCTGGGTCGCCATCCTGCTGGTCGTCGGTTTCGCGGCGAAGACACTCGTCACCAATTGGGGTGAATTCTGGCGGACCTTGTCCGAGGTCGCGTGGGAATCGTCCACGTTGAGCCTGCTCGCGCTCATCGCCGCGATCATGGTGTCGACCTACGGCTGGCAGGTCATGGTCGACGACCTCGGCAAGCCGATCGGCTATGCCCGCGGCGCGCAGATCTGCCTCGTCGGCTCGCTCGGCAAATACGTGCCGGGTTCGGTGTGGGCGTACCTGCTGCAGATGGAGCTGGGCCGCAAGGCCGGGCTCGCCAGGGCCCGGATCTTCACCGGCTCGCTGATCCAGCTCGGCGTCGGCGTGGTGTCCGCGCTGGTCGTCTCGCTGCTCGCGGCGCCCGCGGTGTTCAGCAACAGCCCGCGGGCGCTGTGGCTGTTCGTGCTCATCCCCGTCGGGCTGGCGATGCTGCATCCGCGCGTGCTCACCTGGGGCACGTCGCTGGTGCTGCGGATCCTGCGCCGCCCGCCGCTGGACCACCGGCTGAGCTGGTCGGTCGTCGGGAAGGTCTTCGGCTCGTCGACGGCCGCCTGGGCGCTGCAGGGTGTGCACCTGTGGCTGCTGGCGAACTCCGTCGGCACGCCCGGGTTCAGCGGTTTCGTGCTGTGCGTCGGCGCGATGGCGGTCGCGATGACCGTCGGGACGTTCGCGTTCATCCTGCCCAGCGGGGTCGGCGTGCGCGAGGTCGCGCAGGTCGCCGTGCTCACCGCGTCGGGCCTCACCGTCGTCCAGGCGACGGCGTTCGCGATCGCCTCGCGGGTGATGTTCACCGTCGCCGACCTGATCACCGCCGGCGGTGCCGCCCTCTCGGCCCGCCTCGTCACTTCCCGCGTTTAGTCCTCTGAATGCGGTTCAGGCTCGCGCCGGGTTCGCGTGATCGGACGGACGACACACGTGACTGAGTGGACGACTCGCGTGGGGACCCGGCCGCGAGCGTGTCGTCCGTCCAATCACGCGTGTCGTCCGTCGGATCACGTGTGCCGTCCACTCACTCACGAACTCACGCCGCGTTTAGTCCTCTAAATGCGGTTCAGCCGGTAGATGACGGCGTCGGCGTTCCGGTACACCTCGGTCACGAAGTTCAGCCCGTCCAGATCGCGTAGGCCTGCCTGACGCGGAGCGCCCGTCGGATAGCCGTACTGCCCGAGGATCACCCACCGCACGTTCAGCCGCGCCACCGCGTCCCGCACCTGGGCGTTCGGCGGATACTCGCGGAAGTGCCACTCCAGCAACCGTGCGTCCGAAGGCGACAACGTCTCGTCGAAATGCCCAGAAGTCGTGCGGACGCCGGAGAGCGCGTACGTCCACACCGTCCCGTCCAGCCGGTCGTTCAGCGCGCGCTCACCGGGCTTCGCGAACTCGGCGAGCTTCTCCATCGCGACGACCTCGTCCGGGCTCACCGGCAGCTTGTGCGGGTCGACGCCGGGCGTGTTCGCGTAGCCGGGCGCGACCTTGTCCGCATTGGACGGCGCGTAGAAACCGTTGCTCAGGAAGGCGAACGCGCCGAACACCACCACCGCGACGGCGAACGCGGGCACCTTCCGGTGCGCGACGTTGTCCCGCAGCCACGCCTGCGTCTCGGCGAGACCGTGCGCCGCGATGATCGAGAGCGGGATCGCCGCCATCGACATGAACCGGTACGGGTCGTTCCACCACGGCCGGGACAGCGCCAGCACGAGCGGGTGCTCGGACGACGTCACCGCGATGTAGGCGAGCCCGGTGATCAACGCCGTGACGCCGATCCAGCGCAGCGCGCCCGCGCGCGAGAAGAAGATGAAGCCCAGCAACAACGCCACGGAAAGCCAGATCTGCGGATACGGCTCGTGATGCTGGAAGCCCAGCAGCGCGCCCAGCGCCGTCGTCGCCCGCCATTCGACCGGCCAGCTGCGGTAGGGCACCTCGCCGCTCGCGAGCCCGATCGCGCCGAACAGTTGCAGCCACGCCACCAGGATCGCGACGACCCCGACGATCGCCAGCGCACGCAGGTCCCGGCCGATCCGCCGCCACCGTTGTCCGGGCGCGACCCAGCGTTGCAGCAGGAGCGGGCCGGCGAACAGGATCGCGCCGAACAACGCCGACGAGTGCACGCACAGCAGCCCGACGGCGCTCACCAGCAGCACGAAGCCGGTGTCGGGCGCGGGACGGTCGAGGTACCGCTTCACCGCGACGGCGGCCAGCGGCGTCAGCGCGAGGCCGAGCAGGAACGGGAGCAAAGGTCCCCTGCTCATCGACTCGTACAGACCCATCACCGGCGCGATGGACACGAGGGCGACGGCGCCCGCGAACACCGCGCGCCCACGGAACACGCGCACCATCGTGACCAGCGACAACGCCAGCAGCGCTGGCAGCAGCGCGGTGTTCACGTCCAGGGCCAGCGGGATGGTCGCCGGGCTGAGCAGGTACACCACGGACGCGAGCAGGTGATACGCGTTGGGGTAGAACACCGGCGCCGCGTCGCCGTACCAGTTCACCTCGCCGGTGCCGAACAGGCTGCCGTCCCCGGTTTCGGCGATCTGCCGGACGCCGTTCGCGTGATACACCGCGTCGAACCCCTGCGGGATGGCGTCCAGCCTGCCCATCCCGCGCACCACGGCGTACATCCCGACGCCGGCCGCGAGCAGCAGGCACGCCCCGACGGCGAGATGCCCGGACCGTCCCCACAGCGGCTCTTCCGGCACGGGCGGCCACCGGCGCAGGGTGAGCCGCCGCAGGCCGAACGCGACACCGGCGAACAACACCGTCGCGATCGCGTAGGTCACCGGATTGAACGGCAGTCCGAGCGCGGCCGCCCACGGCCCGGCGAGACCGCCGATGGCGTAGCTCAGCAAGGGCGTCATCCCCGCGAGCACCCAGCCGCGCAGGCCGGCGGCGAGACCGGTGAGCAGACCGGGAAGGCCGATGACGAGCAGCGCGACGCCCACGGTGAGGACGTCGGCGAGCAGGGAGGTGTGGGTGGGCACGGGCTACCTCGGGTGGGGAATCCGCACAGAACCCCCGAGGTGCGGAACGGAATGGGAAGTCAGATTAACCACCCGGGACCGTTACCCGAAGGAGTCACATCCCGCCGGGGAAAACGGTGCGTCACTATCTACTCCGCGCACACACCGCTCGCCCATTCGTGTCAATTGACTGCGCCGAAAGAAACACCTTGCCGCGGTGATCGATACTTGACCGTAGTCTTTCGCGTACGGAGCGGCTCGGCCCGGGAGGGTGGGATCAGGTGGTGGTCGCGCTTGTCGTCGCCTGGTCCGCGGTCGCGATCTTCGTGCTGGTGGCCTGGCCCAGGATCGGCGCCGACAAGCGCTGGCGCGCCGCCGCGCTGATGCTGACCCTCGGTTTCTCGCTGGTGCACCAGCTGGTGTTTTCGACCATCGCGGAAGACGCGTACATCACCTTCCGTTACGCGCAGAACATCGCCGACGGCAATGGGCCGGTGTTCAACACCGGCGAGCGGATCGAGGGTTACACGAATTTCCTCTGGATGATCGTGATCGCGTTGCCGAAGGCCGCTTTCGGGGCCGATATCGAGGCCTCCGCGGTCGTGCTCGGCATTCTCGCCACGCTCGGCGCCGTCCTGCTCGCGTACGTGGCGGTGAACCGGGTGGTCGCGCGGGCCGTAGGCGAATCACAGCACGAGCCGCGGCCCGCGTACGGGGTGGCCGCCGCCGTGCTCGTCGCCGGAGCCGGAGGCCTCGCCGCGTACGGCGGCTCCGGTACCGAGACGCCCTTGTTCGTGCTGCTCGTGTTCGGCGTCTTCGCCGCGCTCGCGGCCCGGCGCCCGGTGGTCGCGGGGGTGCTCGTGGCCTTCGCGATGATGACGCGCCCATCGGGGGTCCTGCTGGCGGTGCTGGTCGGGTGCTGGCTGGTCGTGGCCGCCCTGCGCGGCCGGTACACGTGGTGGTCACCGGTGGGCTGGCTGCTCGGCGGGCTCGTGTTCGCCGCGCCCTGGACGGCCTGGCGGGTGACCTACTACGACCATGTCCTGCCGACCTCTGTCCTCCCCTTCGACCTCGACGTCCAGTCCCGGATCGGCCGCGGCTGGCAATACCTGTCGGGTTTCTCGGTGGTCCACCAAGGATTCCTGCTCCTCGGCCTGATCTCGGTGGTGGCGCTGTCGCTGCGCCGCACCGGCCGGACCCCGCACGAGGCCGAGGCCAGGTCGCTGACCTGGCTGATGCTCGCCACCGCCGTCGGGCTCACCGGTTTCGTGGTCTTCTTCGGCGGCGACGCCGGACCGGCCTGGCGATTGCTGGCGCCGATCCCGCCGCTGCTGTCGGTGGCGGCGGTGTCCGTCTACGGCGTGCTCGTCGCGACCGCGAAGCCGAGCCCCCGGCCGCGGCCACCGAGCATGCGGCTGATGCCCGCCGCCGCGGTGACGTTGTCCGGGCTCGCGGTGCTGGTGTCGGTGTTCAGTCCGGACATGCTGGGCCGGGTGCGGGCCTGGCACGACCACGGTGCGCAGATGGAGGAGATCGGGCGCTGGCTCGACGCCTACCTGCCGCCCGGTTCCGTCGTGAGCACGTCGGCGCCCGGTGTGCTGTCGTACCACGCCGGGACGCAGCTGCAGATCGTCGGTGTCCGGGGCCAGACGGAGGAGGTGGGCGAGGCCGTCGTCTCCCGGCGGCATCCGACGATCGCCGTCATCACCGACAGCGGCTATTCGGCGAAGCAATCCTGCGTGATCGACCCGGCGTACGCGGCGAGGTACCGCGTCGCGACCTTCGCGCGTGAAGGAACCTCGTCGTGGATCACCGTGTTCCTGCGGGCGGACGTCGAGCGGGTGGTCAGGTCGGCCCTCGACCGCTCACCCGATTTCCGCCACGTACCGTGCCCTGCGTGAGTGTCGTTTCCCCGAGCAGACCGGCAGCGCTCGAAACATCCTCGCGCCTGTTCGGCGTCGGCGTGTTCGCCGCCGCGCTCACCGTGCTCCTGGTCCGCTTTCTGGTGCCGAGGCCGGTCGCGATGGCCGACAACGGCGACGGTTTCCGCGTGCTGTGCGGCGCGGGCATCCCGTGGAAGGGCAAGCCGGAGGGTTTCGTCCACCTCGCCTACACCGTCCCGGCGGGCGAATGCGACGCCACCTACCTCCTGACCCAGAGCTGGTTCGCGCGGATCGCGCGGTCGATCGGCGGGCTGCTCGGCCTCGAATCGACGCTCAGCCTGGTGGTCCTCGGGGTGCTCACCAGCGTGCTCGCCGCCGCGGCGGTCGCGTTGATCGTCGTCGGACTGCCGTACTCGCGCCGAGTCCGCGGCTTCGCGGCCGTAGGGCTGCTGCTCGTCGTCGCGGACTCCGCGTTCTTCGGCTACTTCGCGTCCGTGCTGGGCGAAGGCGCCGCGTTCCTCGGTCTCCTGATCGCCGTCGGAGGCCTCCTGGTGTCCGCGAGGCCCGGCTGGTGGCGCTACGCGGGCTTGGCCGTGCTGCTCTTCGGTGGCGTGATCGCGGTCAACGCCAAGGTCCAGACGCTGATGATCCTGCCGTTGCTCGCGCTCGCCGCGCTCCTCGTTCGCCCCGAAGGCGTCCGCGGGCTGAGGCGCTGGCTTCCCGTGGTGTTCGTCATCGGCGCGCTCGCCGGGGGAACGGCCTACGCGCAGCAGACCGTCGAGCCCGCGAAGCTGCCCGACGGCTCCCTCGCCGCGCGGCCGGGCGACGATTCGCGTGAGATCAACATGTTCAACACGATCTTCTTGACCATTGTGGACGGTCGGCACGACACCGGAGCCGATCTCGCCGCGTTGGGGCTGCCCGCCTCGTTCGGCCAGTACGCGGGCAACGGCTGGTGGCATCCGAAACCCGCGACGCTGGATCCCGAGTACCCGAAGTACCGCGAACAGATCAGCAGGCGCAACGTCGTCGAGTACTTCGCGACGCATCCCTTCCGCACCGTCGAGATCCTGGACCGCGCGGCGGGCGATCTGCTCACCGCGCGGCCGCCCTACCTCGGCAGCTTCGACGAGTCGGCGGGTTTCGCCCCGGAAACGCAGGAATACCGCGTGCCGATCGTTTCGACCGTGACGAAACTGCTGGCCCCATTGGGGTTTTTCGCCCTGCTGCCGATATGGGCGCTGATCGCCTGGCGCGGCTGGCGGACCCGGCGCACCGCGGTGGGTGTCGTGCTGGGTTTCCTGCTCGCCGTCGCGGCCGGGCAGTTCGTGCTGGCGGCACTGGGCGACGGGCTGGAGAACGTCAAGCACCAGGTGATCGCGCTGTACTGCACGCTGCTCGGCGTCGTACTGGCCGCGGTGACTTTCGCCCGCTCGGAGTGATGTGACCTACGCGACCGTAGGTTGGTTACCCTACGGTAGCGTAACCTGAACGAATGGCTGAGCTCGTTTACCCGCCCGTCATCATGGCGGCGAAGTTGATGTTCCGGGTGCTGGACAACCGCATCCGGGTGGAGGGGACCGAGCACATCCCGTCGACGGGCGGGGCGGTCATCGCCTGCAACCACGTGAGCTATCTCGACTTCATCTTCTGCGGGCTGGGCGCGCAGCCGGCGAAACGCCTGGTCAGGTTCATGGCGAAGAAGGAGATCTTCAGCAACCGCGTCGCCGGACCGCTCATGCGCGGCATGCACCACATCTCCGTCGATCGCGGCGCCGGTCTCGCGTCGTATCGCGAAGCTGTCGAGCGCCTGAAGGCAGGGGAGGTCGTCGGTGTGTTCCCCGAAGCGACGATCAGCCGGTCGTTCACCGTGAAGGACATCAAGTCCGGCGCCGTCCGGATGGCCGCCGAGGCGGGTGTCCCGGTCGTGCCGATGGCGCTGTGGGGCACGCAGCGGCTGTGGACCAAGGGCCGCCCGAAGGATCTCACCAAACGCCACGTCCCGATCTCGATCCTCGTCGGCGAGCCGATGCACCCGAAGGCCGACGAAGACGCCGAAGTCCTTTCGAAAGACCTTCGCGTGCGGATGTCCGCGCTCGTGGACCGCGTCCAGGCCGGCTATCCGGAGAAGCCGGCCTCCGACGACGAGCGCTGGTGGCTGCCCGCGCACCTCGGCGGCACCGCGCCGACGCCGGAAGAGGCCGCGAAGCTCGACCGCGAAGGCCGCTAGCCCCGGTCGGCCGCCCGCCCTTCCGGTGCCCGGCCGCTCCGGTGTCGCGAAAGCCACTTTCGCGACGTTGAAGGTTGCGAAAGTGGCTTTCGCAACACGCCCTGCGGATGGTCGCGAGGGCCGCTAGCCCCGGTCGCCCGCCCGCACGGTGCCCGGCCGCTCCGGTGTCGCGAAAGCCACTTTCGCGACGCTAGATGTCCCGAAAGTGGCTTTCGCGACACCTCCCGGGGAGACGCAGCCGTTAGAACCAGCGCTCCAGCACCTGCGCGACACCGTCCTCGGAGTTCGGCCCCGTCACCTCGTCGGCGACGTCGAGGACGTAGCGGTGCCCGTTGGCCATCGCGACGCCGTGCCCGGCCCAGCCGAGCATCTCGACGTCGTTGGGCATGTCCCCGAACGCGATCACCCGCTCGGCCGGCACGCCGAGGCGCTCGGCGACCTCGGCCAGCCCGGTCGCCTTCGTGATGCCGTGCGCGGCGAGCTCGATCAGGCCGGTGTTGGTCGAGTAGGTGATGTCGACCGAATCGTCGAGCACCTCCCGCGCCGCCCGCGCCATCTCGTCGGAGTTCATCCCGCGCCTGCTGATCAGCAGTTTGATCGCCGGATGCCCGAGCACCTCGGCCCGCGGCGCCTCCGTGCCCTCGTGGTTGCCCCACGGATTGTGGTAGTCCGGCTCGATCACGAAATTGCGCATCTCCGGGTCGAGCGCGGACTCGCCGATCCGTTCCGCGGCGAAGCGGCAGCCGGGCAGGGCGTGATCAAGGGCACTCACGGTGTCGTGCAGCAGCGTCGGTTCCAGCAGGCCGTGGACCGCCACGATCCGGTCCGTCCCGATCTCGTACAGCACCGCGCCGTTCGCGCAGACCGCGTACCCGGTCAGGCCCAGCGGGTTCGCGATCGGGGCGATCCAACGCGGCGGACGGCCGCTGGCCAGCACGAACGGGACTCCGTCCTCGGCGATACGCCGGACGACGTCGATCGTGCGTTCGGACAGGACCTCCAGCGGGCCGAGCAGGGTGCCGTCGACGTCGGATGCGATCAAGAGGGGCTTTTCCACCGGCACATTGTCCCCGAAGATCCGCCCATCGGGCGAAGTGTCGACGGGCACCGCTACCTTGCCGGTGTGCGCGTAGGCATCGTGATCCTTCCGGAAGATCGTTGGTGGGCGGCCGAGCCGAAATGGCGGGCCGCCGAGGAATACGGCTTCGACCACGCTTGGACGTACGACCACCTCGGCTGGCGGACTCTCGTCGACGGCCCGTGGTTCAGTGCGATGCCAACGTTGACGGCGGCCGCGATGGTGACGTCGCGGATCAGACTCGGGACCTTCGTGGCTTCGCCGGTCGCCCGGCATCCCGTGCCGTTCACCCGCGAGCTGACCACCCTCGACGACATCTCCGACGGCCGTTTCATCCTCGGCGTGGGTGCGGGCGTCCCGGACACCCATTACGACGCCACCGTGCTCGACGGCCCCGAACTGTCGGTCAAACAGCGCACGGACCGTTTCGCCGAGTTCGTCGAATCGCTCGACGGCCTCTTGATGACCGACGGCTTCGACTTCGAGGGCGAGTACTACCGGGCCAAGGGCGCGCGGAACCTGCCGGGCTGCGTGCAGCGGCCGCGGCTGCCGTTCCTGGTGGCCGCGAACGGCCCCCGCACGATGACGCTCGCCGCGCGGTTCGGCGCGGGCTGGGCCACCACCGGCGTCAAGGCGGACACCCAGGACGAGTGGTGGAAGGGCGTCGCGGAACTCGTGAAGACCTTCGACGAGCGGCTCGACGTCGTGGGCCGGGACAAGGCGAGCGTGCAGCGGTTCCTGAGCCTCGACTCGGCGCCGGTCTTCTCCCTCGACAGCGTGGGCGCGTTCACCGACGCCGCCGGCCGGGCCGGTGAGCTCGGGTTCACCGACATCGTCACGCATTGGCCGCGGTCCGGCGACTACTACGTCGGCCGCGAGTCGACACTCGAAGCGGTCGCCGACGACGTACTCCCGGTACTCCAAGGCAGGAGTTCTTAGGCCGATCGGGTGAGGTTGGCGGGCCGGGTAAACCGGTTCCGCTCAGTAGTCGTCTGAAGGACAAGTACAGCGAGTGGGTGTGGCCGAAGACGGCTACCCCTCATGGGTCACCCCGGGGGTGAATGGGGGACGAAAGGCTCGCGTGGTCGCGGCAGGGGCAGTCCGCGACCACGCGAGCCTTTTATCTCGTGAGTGGCAAGGACGGTTAGAACCGTCCTTGCCACTCACGAGGCCGTCAGCGCGTCAGTGTGTAGATCGAGGCACCCGCGTTGGAGAAGTCCTTCCGCAGGAAGTCCAGCCCGTCCAGGTCCCGCAGCCCCGGCGCCGGCGGTTCGCCGATCTTGATCGGCGTGCTCCCGATCAGCACGTGCTTGATGTTCAGCCGCCGCACCGCGGCCCGCACCTCGGGGTCGGTGTCGTAGTCGCGGAAGTGCAGCGCCAGGTACTTCGCGTCCGGCGGCGGCACGCCCGGGTCGTAGTGCCCGGCGACCGGGTGGATACCGGTGATCGCGTACAGCCAGGCCGTGCCGTCGAAGCGCTCGTTGAGCACCTTCTCGTCCGGCCCGATGTTCATCTTGGTCAGCTCGTTCATCGCGGCCAGCTCGTCGGCGCTGACCGGCGGCGTGACCTCGCCCTCGGGCCCGTTGTAGTACAGGAACGACACCGCGTGCGCGTTCGACTCGGTGTAGAAACCCTTGGTCAGCACGGCGGAGGCGGCCACGACGAACACGGCGGTCGCCAGCCCCAGCCGGGCGGGCAGCGCGGGACGGCTCTTGACCCACGACCGTCCGCTCGCCCATTTCGCGAACCAGCGCTGCAGCTCCGCCATCCCGTGCCCGGCGAGCAGGCACAGCGGGATCGCGGCGAGCGCCATCAGGCGGTAGCGGTCGTTCCACCAGGGCCGCGACAGCGAGATCACCCACGGTTCGGCGCCGAACGAGGCGACCAGCACGAACAGCGCCGAGAAGCCGATCGCCGAAAGCCCCACCCAGCGCATCCGCCCGAGCCGGAACAGGCCCAGCACGCCGATCACCAGCAGCACCGTCAGCCACACCTGCGGAGCGCTGAGCACCTGCCGGAAGGTCACCAGCAGTCCCAGCGACTTCAGCACCGGCAGATCCGAACCCCACGCGTAATAAGGGTATGAACCCGAAGTGAATTTCAGGGCGCCGAGGATATGCGGCGCCGCGAGCAGCGCGCTCCCCGCCATCACCGGCACCATCTTGACGACGTCGCCGCCGATGACCCGCCAGCCGCCGCGGCCCTCGGGCACCCCGTCGAGCGGTTTGTGCCGCAGCGCGCGGTACCAGCGCTGCACCACCAGCGGGAAGGCGAACAGCAGCGCGCCGAACAGCGCCGACGAATGCGCCGCCAGCAGGCCGACCGCGGTCAGCGCGAGCACGTAGCCGGTGTCGAGGCCTGGCCGCGCGAGGAAACGGGCCAGCGCGACCACGGCCAGCGGCGTCAGCACGATCCCCAGCGCGAACGGCAGCAACCCGCTGGACACCGACTCGTACGCGCCGGTGGTGGCCGCCGCGGCCACCAGTGCCGTGCAACCCGCGAACACCGCCCGCCCGCCGAGCTGGCGGATCAGGGCGACCATCGACAGCGCGAAGATCCCGGCGACCGGCATGGTGATGGCGTTCAGCGTGACCGGGATCGTCGTACCCGAGATCGAGTACACCAGAGAGCCGACCAGGTGATACGCGTTCGGGTAGAACGAGCCGTCCGGATACCAGTTGATGGTGCCCATACCGGTCAGCGAGCCGTCGCCGGTCTCGGCGATGTAGCGGATGCCGTTCGCGTGGAACACGGTGTCCCAGCGCTGGAACACCGCCGTCGTGCCGCCGCGGGCGGAGAGCACCACGAGGATCGAGATGCCGACGGCCAGCGCGACGCAGGCCGCGACCGCGTAGTGCGCGCGCGGGTGCCACTTCGTCGGCGGCTCCTCGGCGCCCTGCTTGATCCAGCCGCGGCTCTGCCCGAGCTTGCGCAGGCCGAAGCCGAGCCCGGCGAGGACGGCCGTGACGCCCGCCACGGTCAGGGGGTTGTACGACACGCCCGCGAGTGCCAGCCACGGACCGGCCAGTCCGGTTACCGTGTAGGACAGCAACGGGGCCAGGCCCGCCAGGGCCCAGCCACGCAGGCCCGCGGCCCGGCCGACGATCCCGCCGGGGACCGCCAGGACGGCCAGGTAGGTGACGGTCGCACCGAAGTACGACCAGAAGGTGTCCGGAGTAGGCACTGCTTCCTAAATGTGTCTGTCGAAGGTGAAAACCGGTGCTCGGTGCAGGGCGCGGAGTCGACGTGCGTACCCTCGACGCCCGTGAGCGCGCACACGAACCCCGACAAGATTACTGAAGCCGATTTCACCGGCTACGACCTCATCGTGGTCGGCTCCGGATTCTTCGGGCTGACCGTCGCCGAACGGGCCGCGGCCGAGCTCGGCAAGAAGGTCCTCGTGCTGGAGCGGCGCCACCACATCGGTGGCAACGCCTACTCCGAGGCCGAGCCCGAAACCGGGATCGAGGTGCACCGCTACGGTGCGCACCTGTTCCACACCTCCAACAAGCGTGTGTGGGAGTACGTCAACCGCTTCACCGAGTTCACCGGCTACCAGCACCGGGTCTTCGCCAAGGTCAAGGACCAGGTCTACTCCTTCCCGATGAACCTGGGCCTGATCAACCAGTTCTTCGGCAAGTCGCACACGCCCGACGAGGCCCGCGAGCTGATCGCCAAGCAGGCGTCGGAGTTCGAGACCGCGAACGCGCAGAACCTCGAAGAGAAGGCGATCTCGCTGGTCGGCCGCCCGCTGTACGAGGCGTTCATCCGCGGCTACACGGCCAAGCAGTGGGAGAACGACCCGAAGAACCTCGGCGCCGACATCATCACCCGGCTCCCGGTCCGCTACACCTTCGACAACCGCTACTTCAACGACACCTACGAGGGTCTGCCGGTCAACGGCTACACCGCGTGGCTCGAGAAGATGGCGGAGCACGAGAACATCGAGGTGCGGCTGAACGTCGACTACTTCGACGTCCGCGAGCACATCCCGGCAGGCACCCCGACCGTCTACACCGGGCCGCTGGACCGCTACTTCGGCTACTCCGCGGGCCGCTTCACCTGGCGCACCGTGGACTTCGAATCCGAGGTCGTCGAGACGGGCGACTTCCAGGGCACCTCGGTGGTCAACTACAACGACGAAGAAGTGCCCTACACCCGGATCATCGAGTTCCGGCACTTCCACCCGGAGCGCAAGCACTACCCGAACGACAAGTCGGTCGTCTTCCGCGAGTACTCCCGGTTCGCCGGCGAGGAGGACGAGCCGTACTACCCGATCAACACCCCGGAGAACCGCGAGAAGCTCGAGGCCTACCGCGAGCTGGCGAAGGCCGAGGCCAAGGACAAGAACGTGCTGTTCGGTGGCCGTCTCGGTACCTACAAGTACCTCGACATGCACATGGCCATCGGCTCGGCGCTGACCGCGTTCGACAACAAGATCGCGCCGCACCTGACCGATGGCGCGCCTCTCGACGGGTCCCTCGATGCTTGAGAAGGGCGCTCCCACCGGCGAGGTGGCCGTTCTCGCGAAGGCTCAGGGCGTCCTGAAGAGTGACGTCACGGTGAAGGCGGCACGCGGTCTTTCGCACTTCGGCGAGCACAGCGCGGGCTGGTTCGCGCTGGGGCTCGTCGGGGCCGCTGTCGACAAGAAGCGCCGCAAGGACTGGCTGGTCGCGGCGGCGGGCGTCGTCGGCGCGCACGCCGCGTCCATCGCGGTGAAACGCGTGGTCAGGCGGCCGCGACCGGACCACCCGAGTGTCGAGGTCCTGGTCTCCACGCCGAGCAAGCTGAGCTTCCCGTCCTCGCACGCGACCTCCACTACGGCGGCGGCGGTGCTCTACTCCGGATTGACCGGGCGTAACCTGGTCCCGGCCCTGGTACCGCCGATGCTGGCCTCCCGGCTCGTGCTCGGCGTCCACTACCCGACCGACGTTCTGGCCGGAGCGGCCCTTGGGGGCGTAGTCGGCGGCTTGATACGTAGGAAGCTGAAGCGACGATGAGTGAAACGACCGAGAAGGCCGATTCCAAGCCTGACGACGTAGAACCCGTGGCCGAGGCCGCCGAGCCGAAGAAGGTCGCCGGCGGTCTCGTCGGCGGCATCATCAAGACGGCACGCCCGCGCCAGTGGGTGAAGAACGTGCTGGTGTTCGCGGCACCGTTCTTCGCCTTTTCGAAGTCGACGGACCGGACCGGCCTGCTGATCGCCGCGCTGATCGCCTTCGCGGCGTTCTCGCTGGTGGCCTCCTCGGTCTATCTCATCAACGACGCGATCGACGTCGAGGCCGACCGGGCGCACCCGACCAAGCGGAACCGGCCGATCGCGGCCGGGATCGTGCCGGTGCCGGTGGCGTTCGTCGCGGCGGGCGTGTTCTTCGCCGCCGGCCTCGGCATCTCGTTCTTCGCCAGCTGGCAGCTCGCGGTCGTGCTGGCGGTCTACGAGGCCGTCCAGCTCGGCTACTGCTTCGGGCTCAAGCACCAGCCGGTGGTCGATCTGGCCATCGTCGGCTCGGGCTTCCTGATGCGGTCGATCGCCGGTGGTGTGGCCGCGGGTATCGCGCTTTCGCAGTGGTTCCTGCTGGTCACCGCGTTCGGCTCGCTGTTCATGGTGGCGGGCAAGCGCTACGCCGAGATCATGCTCTTCGAACGCACCGGGGCGAAGATCCGGTCTTCGCTCAAGAAGTACTCGGCGAGCTACCTGCGGTTCGTCTGGGCGACGTCCGCGGCGATCCTGATCATGTCCTACTGCCTGTGGGCGTTCGAGATCCGCCAGGTCGAGCACGACTCGGTCTGGGCGGTCGTCTCGATGGTCCCGTTCGTGGTGGCCGTCCTGCGCTACGCCGTCGACGTCGACGGCGGCAACGCGGGCGAGCCGGAGGAGATCGCGCTCAAGGACCGCGTCCTCCAGGTGCTCGGCGCGAGCTGGGTGATCACGCTGTTCCTGTCGTTCTATCTCTGATTCGACAGCTCACGCACAGCGCATCCATAGGAAGCGCACGCATCCTCGGTGATGGGAGCGGGCACGACGCCCGCTCCCATCGAATCGAGGAGCGAAAGATGAGCGACCCGCAGCGGCCGTCCGAAGACGAGGACAAGACGGTCGAGCAGCCAGCCGACGGGAAACCCGCCGAGACCCCGGCCGCCGCCCCCGCGGGCCCGCCGCCGGGCTGGGTCCCGGCGCAGCAGGCTCCGCCCGCGAAGGGCGGTTTCCGCCGCTTCGCCGGGCACCGCGCGACGCAGCTGGTCGCGGTCGGCGTACTCGGCTTCGTCCTCGGCGGCGGGATCATCGGCACCGCCGTCGGCCTGGCCTCCCGCGACGGCGACCGGCCCGGTTTCTCCCGTGAACACCGTGGTCCGGGCGGCCATGGCATGGATCGCGACTTCCGCGACGGCCCCGATTGGCGTGACCAGCGCCACGGCGGGTAGATAACGGAATCATCACGCCGCCGTGTACGGTGTTCGTGATGCGAAGCGCCTCCGCTGATCTGCCCCAGGCTTCCGGTGCGCTGCCGGGAGCCGCCGTCCTTACCCGTCCCTGGGTGCTCCCGGCCGGGGCGGCGGTGGCGTCGGCCCTGGTGTTCGTGCTGGTCAGCGGGCATTTGATCGACGACACGTACATCACGCTCTCGTACGCGAAGAACCTCGCCTTCCACGGCCACTGGGGCCTGATCGAAGAAGGCACCGCCAACACCGCGACGTCGCCGCTGAACGTCCTCGTGCTGGCTCTCGTCACCTTCATCGTGCGAGACGCCGTCTTCGCCGCCGGGATCGTCTTCGTCGCGAGCCAGGTGGCGCTCGTCCTCGGGCTCCGCCGCATCGGCGCCGCGACCGGTCTTTCGGGCTGGTTCGCCCCGCTGGCGCTGGGCCTGCTGCTGGTGAATCCGCTGCTGCTGTCCTCGGTCGGCCTTGAAGTCGCCCTCGGCGCGGCGGCCGTCGTCTGGTCGATGGTGTTCCTGCACGAACGACGGCCCGCCGCGGCGGGCGCGGTGATCGGCCTGATCGCGCTGATCCGGATCGATCTGCTGCTGATCGCGTTCGTCCTGTTCCTGGGCCGCCGCGAATTCTGGACGGGGATCTGGCGGATGACGTTCGCCGCGCTCGCGGTGATGCTGCCGTGGTTCGTGTTCAGCTGGCTGGTGCTGGGTTCGGCGGTGCCGGACACCCTGGTCATCAAGATCATGCAGCGTTCGTGGGGGCCGTTCAGTTTCACCAACGGCCCGCTGCTGTACTGGCGCAACTTCCCGGTGGCGGCGACACTTTCCTTTCTGCCGCTCGTGATCGGCGCGCTCGCCGGTCTACTGTGGACATTCCACTTCCGGCGCGGCTCGGAGCGGGCGAAGCGTCTGCTGCCGTTCGCGACCCTCGCCATCGCAGGCGCGGCGCACTATCTGGCCTACTGCTGGCTGAACGTGCCGCCCTACCACTGGTACTACGCGCCCAGCATCATCGGCGCGACGGTCTTCCTCGCCGCGGCGGCCTGCGCGGTGCCCGGCCGGGCCCGGCTCGGAACGGGAATCCTGGCGGGCGCGTTCCTGCTGACGAGCGCGGTCGCCTACGCGGCTCCCGAACTGCCGCGCCGGTTCGCGCCCATCACCAGCAACCACGCCGCGTCGGACGAATATCGTGCGATCGGCGTCCAGCTGGCGGAATTGACCAAGGGCCGCAAGGTGGAGAGCGCCGGTGAGGTCGGCGCGCTCGCCTACTCGTGCGATTGCGACATCGTCGACCAGTTCTCCGACCGCGGCTCCGTCGATCCGGCGATCATCGAGACGAAGAACCGCAGCAGCGATCTCGGCAAGGCGCTGCTGGCGGCGAACTTCCGGTTCTTCGACCACAGCGTCCCGCCCGCGACCCCGGATCTGGTGCTGGCCACCACCAGCAAGGCCCCGCCCGCGAACGCGCTGGCGTCCTGGACGATCCACTCGCCGTGGATGGGCACGCAAAGCCTGTACCTGCTCCCGGCCCGCTGACGGGCTGAAGGGGACTTTCCCCTCGTCTCACGCGGCGAAGGGGGGGGTGAACCCGGCGGGTTCGGGGGAAGCGCCCGACCGCGCGGGGTGGGGAGATAGGGACGATGCCGAAGAAAGGCCGGGGGGTGTG